>NZ_JBQGCX010000520.1:0-3277 GCF_052038725.1 Actinosynnema sp. | reverse complement strand
GGCTGCCCCTACGCCGAGTCCGCCACCGGCAACCTCGCCACCGAGGACCTGGTGTGGATGCTCGACGGCCTCGGCATCCGGCACGGCGTCGACCTCGACGCGCTTGCCACCACCAGCGCCTGGCTCGCGGGCCACCTCGGCAGGCCGAGCCCGTCCAGGGTCGTCCGGGCGCTGCGCGGCTGACCCGCAGGTCAGCGCTCCACGCCCAACCCCGGTGGATCTTGCCCCCGGTCATGCCCGAAAATCACCGCACCGAGTCGGAACCCCCAGGGCGCTCCGCGCGTCCAACGCCCAACCGGCGTCCGCTGCCGGTGGGGTCGGATGCACCGGAGGTGCTTGTGACGAGCGACCACCGCGCCCAGGTGGACGAGCTGCTTGCCGACTACCGGCGCAGCCGCGAGCAGCTCGCGGTGACCCACCGCGAACTCGCCGCCATCTCCGCCTCGGCCACCAGCCCGGACGGGTGCGTCACCGCCGTCGTCGACGCCCAGGGCGTGCTCACCGAGCTGCTCATCGCCGACGCCGCCTACCGCCTGCGCCCGCCGCAGCTCGCCGAGGTCGTCGTGCGCACCACCCAGGCCGCCGTCGCGCGCGCCATGGAGAAGATGCTGCACGCCCTCACCCCCGTGCTGCCCGCCGCCACCGACCCGGAGGCCCTGGTCAGGGGCACCGCCGACCTCACCGAGGACGAGCTGCCCCCGCCCAACCGCAGGGCCCCGCTCGTGGACGACGACGAGGACTTCGACCAGCGCGACTGGCTGAGCACCGAGGCCGCGCCCCCGCTGGGCGCGCCGACGCAGAGCACACCCTCGCAGAGGAGGAACCGGTGAGCGGGTTCGACGCCGACCTGGCCAGGCTGCGCGGTGGCGCGGCCGACTTCGAGGGCTTCGCTGGCCGCGCGGGCCGCATCGCCGCCGACCTGGGCGCCGCGCTGGAAGCGCTGGGCCCGTGCTGGGGCGACGACGCCGTCGGCCGCAGCTTCGCCGAGGGCCACGTCGGCCCCGCGGCCTCCACCAAGGAGCGCGTCGACGGCCTGAACGGCCAGTTCGGCGGCCTCCAGGACCGCTTCGCCGCGACCGAGCGGACCTACCGCAAGGTCGACGAGGGCAACGGAACCGCGTTCAACGCGGTCTGACCAGGGGACCGGGGATGGGAATCGAGCTGCCCGCGGAGCTGGCCGAGGTCGCCGCGAGGGCCGGGGTCTCGTGGCCTCAGGCCGACGAGGACAAGCTGCGCGCCTCCGCCGCGGCGTGGCGCGCCGCAGGACGCGGGTTGGACGGGCTGGCCGGTGAGTCGGACGACTCGGCCGGGCGCGTCCTCGGCGGCATGGCCGGGTCCACCGCCACCGCCGCGCGCACCCGCTGGGACAGGTTCATCGCCGCCGACGGCGACCTCGTCGGCGCCGCCCGCGACTGCCACGCCGCGGCCGACCGGCTCGACCACGCGGCAGGCCAGATCGGCAAGGCCAAGGTCGAGCTGGTGCGCGAGCTGGTCAACCTGGCCAAGAACGCCGACGCCGCGCAGGCGTCCGCGTCGGCCGGTCAGCCGTCCGCGCTGCTCGGCCTGGACACGGCGGTGCGCGGCGCGGCGGCGAACGCGGCCAACCTGACGGCGGCGCTGACCGACTCGGTGCGCCTGGACAGCGGCGCCGACGTGGCCGCCACCCAGCCGCCGGTCAACCCGAACCCCGGTGTGCGCGGGGGGCTGCTCGACGTGGTCGGCGACCTCGTCGAGGGCGTGGTGACCCCGGTGGTGGAGACCACGACGCGAACCGTCGAGGCGGTCGCGCAGCCGGTCGTCGCACTGGTGGAGCCGGTGGTCGACTCGGTCGTGCGCCCGGTGGTGGACACCGCCGCGCAGGCCGTGGGCCAGGTGACGGGGCACGTGCCGGGGCAGGTCACCGAGCCGGTGGCCGCTGCGGCGCAGCAGGTCGTGCAGCCGGTTGTGCAGCAGGTCGACCAGGTCGTCGGGGCCGGGGCCGCGCACGTCGCCGACGTCGCGCCCCAGGCAGGCCAGCACGCCGCCCCCGCCGCGACGGGCGCGGTCCACGACCACGCGCCCCGCCACGAGGGCACCACCAGCCAGTCCGCGGCGGCGCTGCTCGACCGCCCCGCGCAGGTCGGCGGCACGCCCAGCGGGGCGATCGCGAACGCGCTCAGCGGCATGGGCAACACCGCCCAGCACGCGACCACGCCCCAGGCGGGCGCGCCCACCGCGTTCCAGCAGACCCCCGGAGCCCCGACCGCGCCCGGCGCCCACGGCCTGATCGGTGGCGCGGCGGGCGGCGGCGCGGCGGGTGGTGGCGCCGGTCGCGGCGGGGACCACCGCCCCACCGACCTGCGCGCCCCGCTCGACCAGCGCGGGCCGCTGGACGGCAGGAACGACGTCCGCGCGGGTGGCGACGGCCGGGCCCTGGACGCGCGCGCGGGTGACGCGAAGGGCGCGGCGGACGCCAAGGGCGCCGAGCTCAAGGACGGCGCGCGCGGCGCGGGGACGGGCTGGAACGACCGCCCGATGCTCGGCGACGCGGTGCTGGCCGACCTCAGGGACGTCGAGAGCGAACTGGCCGAGCAGGACCGCGCCGACCGCAGGTCGCCGGGCGCGGGCCACCCCCTCCTCGGCGGCACGACGCCGGTCGACCGCACCCATGAGCGCGCCACCGCCTGGGCGGGCGACCCGCTCGCGCAGCCCACCGAGCAGGCGGCCGACCTGGGCCACAGCGCGGCGCCCGCCGCGCACCTCGCGGACCGGGCCGTGGTCGACCTGGGCCAGACCGCCGAGCACGCGGTCGACCTGGGGCACGCTGCGGCGCCCGCTGTCGCGCATCTCGCGGATCGGGCTGTGGCTGACTTGGGCCAGACCGCCGAGCACGCGGTCGACCTGGGTCACGCCGCGGCGCCGTCCGCCGCGAACCTCGCGGACCGGGCCGTGGCTGACTTGGGCCAGACCACCGAGCAGGCGGTCGACCTGGGTCACGCCGCAGCGCCCGCTGTCGCGCACCTCGCGGACCGGGCCACGGCCGACCTGGGCCAGACCGCCGCGCACGCGACGCCCGCCGCCGCCCACCTCGCCGACCAGCCCGCGGCCGACCTCGGCCAGGTCGCGTCGCCCGCGACCCCCGACCTCGGTCACGTCGTGGCGGGCGTGGTCCCCGATGGCGCGGCCCCGGTCTCCGACCGGGACGCCGAGTGGCCCGCGGTCCCGCTCACCGAGCCCGTGCCCCTCGTGCACGAGGCGATCCCCGCCGCCGGTCTGGTCGCGGGCGCCACCGGGCTCG
>NZ_JBQGCX010000519.1:0-4121 GCF_052038725.1 Actinosynnema sp. | reverse complement strand
GAGGTCGAGGGCGAGGTCGACGGAGCGGGACTTGCGGGTGAGGTCGACGTGGAGCCAGGTGCGGGGGCCGGTGATCCGGAGCTCGCCGTCGACGAGCTCGGCGGTGACCCTGGCGGCGATCGCGACGTCGGACTCGTCGGCGGGGTTGATGGGGCGGACGTGGACGGCGGTGGTGGCGCGGTCGGAGGCGGTGACGTGGACGGTGGCGGCGGCGAGGTCCACCACGGCGGTGATCGGGGTGGGCGTGTCGAACTCGGGCATGGCTGGGTCCCCCTGCGGTTCTTCTGGCGCTCTCGGGTTTTTCCGGGTGCGTCGAACTCCTCCCCGCACGGGCGGGGAGGTCGTGGTGCGGTCGTGCTCTTCGCGGGGTGCGGCTAGCGGACCCACCCGCTGAACCGGCTGCCGCCGCGCCGGGCACGGGGTTCGGCCGCGCGTGCCGGTCGGCCAGCCGGAGGGTGTCGGCGGCGGCGCGGACGAGCCAGGCGTTGACCGAGCGCCCCTCCCCGGCGGCGGTCTCCTCGACGGCGGCCTTGAGCTGCTCGGGGAGCCGGACGTTGATGCGCGCGGTGGGGCCGTCCTCGCTGAAGGCGGGCGCGGCACCGGGGGCGGGCGCGTCGACGGCGGGGTCGGCGGGCGGCGCGGTGAGCCGCTCGGCGAGCGCGCGCGCCTCCTCCGCGCCCACCCGCCACCGCCGAGTCGGCGACGACGCGTTCCACCGGTCCTGCCACCCGGTCCAGCGCGGCGACGAGCTCGGGCAGGGACGCGGCGGACGCCCTCGGCCCGCCGCGCCGCCCAGCCTGCCGGTTCGGCGCACGACCGCCCCATCGCGCGAGCGCACCGGGGCTTCAGGACAGGAAGCCGCGCAGCAGGGCCGCCGTTCCCTCCAGGTGTTCCGCCATCGCCCGCCTCGCCGCCTCCGGGTCGCCGTCCAGGACGGCGTCGACCACCCTGGCGTGCTGGTCGTTCGAGTGCGCCAGGTTCGGCGGCAGGAGGGGGATGTGGTCCAGCAGGGCGTTCACCCGCATCCTGACGTCCGCGATCGCCGCCGTCAGGGACGGGGAGCCCGCCGCCTCCGCGATCGCCAGGTGCAGCCTGGAGTCCTTGCGGCGGTAGTCCGGCAGGCCCGCCTCCGCGCAGTCCGCCTGGCGGGCGCGCAGGTCGCGGCGGCGCTCGGGGGGCAGGGCGGTCCCGGCCGCCAGCTCCGCGGCGCCCGCCTCCAGCGCGGCGCGCAGCAGGAGGGCGTCCGACAGCTCTCCGGGGACGCCCGCCGCCCCGGAGGTGGGGTCCGGGAGGTCGCCGGTGATGAAGGTGCCGCCGTAGCGACCCCTGCGGGATTCGACGTAGCCGTTGTCCTGCAACGACTTCAGCGCCTCCCGCAGGGTCGCCCGGCTCACCCCGAGCCTGGCCGCCAGGTCGCGCTCGGCGGGCAGCCGGTCGCCGGGGGACACCACACCCAGGCGCACCGCCTGCACCAGGCGCTCCACGGTCTCCTCGAACGCGTTGCCCGCCCGCACCGGGCGGAACAGCGCGTCGGTCAGCTCGACCACGGGGACGTCCCGCTCACAGCGGCGTCACGTAGGCGCCGGAGATGCCGCCGTCCACCAGGAAGTTCGACGCCGTCATGAACGACGAGTCGTCGCTCGCCAGGAACGCCACCGCCGCCGCGATCTCCTCCGGCTCGGCGAACCTGCCCAGCGGCACGTGGTCCAGCCGCCGCGCGGCGCGCTCCGGGTCCTTCGCGAACAGCTCCCGCAGCAGCGGGGTGTTGACCGGTCCGGGGGACAGCGCGTTCACGCGCACGCCCTGCCGCGCGAACTGCACGCCCAGCTCCCGCGTCATCGCCAGCACCCCGCCCTTCGAGGCGGTGTACGAGATCTGCGAGGTCGCCGCGCCCATGGTCGCCACGAACGACGCCGTGTTGATCACCGACCCGCGCCCGCGCTCGACCATGTGCCCGATGGCGTGCTTGCTGCACAGGTACACCGACGTCAGGTTGACCTCCTGCACCCGCCGCCACGCCTCGATGCCCGTGGTCAGGATCGAGTCGTCGTCGGGCGGGGAGATGCCCGCGTTGTTGAACGCCACGTCCACCGCGCCGTAGGTGTCCGCGGTGGTCTGGAACAGGGCCCGCACCTGCTCCTCGTCGGTCACGTCCACCCGCACGAACAGCCCGCCGACCTCGTCGGCCGCCGCCTTGCCCGAGTCCGCGTCCACGTCGGCCACGACGACCTTCGCGCCCTCGGACGCCAACCTGCGCGCCGAGGCCAGCCCGATGCCGCTGCCGCCACCGGTGATCACCGCGACGCGGCCCTGGAGTCGTTCGACCATGCCCTGCTCCCTCTCGATCCGAGCGCCGGGACCTTGAGCGAGGTCCCGGCGAGCACCACGTCAGTGGGCGATGAAGACGTTCTTGACCTCGGTGAACGCGTCCAGCGCGTCCGGACCCAGCTCCCGGCCGAGACCGGACTGCTTGAACCCGCCGAACGGCGTCCAGTAGCGCACCGACGAGTGCGAGTTCACCGACAGGTTCCCGGCCTCGACCGCGCGCGAGACCCGCAGCGCCCGGCCGACGTCGCGGGTCCAGATCGACCCGGACAGCCCGAGGTCGCCCGCGTTCGCCAGGCGCACCGCGTCCTCCTCGTCGCGGAACGGCAGCACGACCACCACCGGGCCGAAGACCTCCTCCACCACGACCCGGTCGGTGGGCGCCACGGGCGAGAGCACCGTCGGCGGGAACCAGAAGCCCGGCCCGTCGGGCGCGCTCCCCCGGAACGCCACGGGCGCGCCGTCCGGCACGTAGGAGGCGACCCGCTCCCGGTGCGCGGCGGAGATCAGCGGCCCCATCTCGGTCTTCTCGTCGAGCGGGTCGCCCACCACCACGCCGCGCACGGCCGGCTCCAGCAGCTCCATGAACCGGTCGAACACGTTCTCCTGCACCAGGATGCGCGAGCGGGCGCAGCAGTCCTGCCCGGCGTTGTCGAACACCCCGTACGGCGCGGTCGCGGCGGCCTGCTCGATGTCGGCGTCGGCGAACACCACGTTCGCGCTCTTGCCGCCCAGCTCCAGCGTCACCCGCTTCACCTGCTCGGCGCACCCGGCCATGATCTTGCGGCCGATCGCGGGCGACCCGGTGAACACCACCTTCCGCACGTCCGGGTGCGTCACGAACCGCCACCCGGCGACGTCCCCGCGCCCCGGAACGACCTGGAGGACGTCCTCCGGGATGCCCGCCTCGCGGGCCAGCTCGGCCAGGCGCAGCGCGGTCAGCGGGGTCAGCTCGGCGGGCTTGAGCACCACGGTGTTCCCGGCCGCCAGCGCGGGCGCGACGCCCCAGGCGGCCACCGGCATCGGGACGTTCCACGGCACGATCACGCCCACCACGCCCAGCGGCTCCTGGAAGGTGACGTTCAGCCCGCCGGGCACCGGGATCTGCCTGCCGAACAACCGCTCCGGCGCGGCGGCGTAGTAGTGCAGCACGTCGCGGACGTTGCCCGCCTCCCAGCGCGCGTTGCCGATGGTGTGCCCGGAGTTGCGCACCTCCAGCAGCGCCAGCTCCTCGCGAGCCCCGTCGACCGCGTCGGCGAAGCGGCGCAGCAGCCGGGACCGGTCGGCGGGCGACACGGCCCGCCAGGCGGGCAGCGCGGCCGACGCGCGGGCGATCGCCGCGTCGACCAGCTCCACCGAGGCCGCCTCGACCTCGCCCACCCGCTCCCCCGTCGCCGGGTTGATCAGCTCCAACGCGGTCACGTCCCGCTCCCCTTCGCCGCCACGACAAGCGCTCCGAACAACCGCAGGTCCTCGGTCGCGACCTCCGGGTGGTACTGGACGCCGACCGCGAACGAGGCGGTCGGCAGCTCCACCGCCTCCACGACCCCGTCCGCCGCGCGCGCCACCACGACCAGCCCCTCGCCGAGCACGTCGACCGCCTGGTGGTGGTGGCACCGCACGGTCGCCGACTCGCCGAGCGCGGCGCCGAGCACGCTGGTGGGCGCGACGGCGAGGTCCACGTCCGCGAACACCCCCGGCGCCGGGTTGTGCCCGTCGACGTGCTGGACCAGCGTGCCGCCGAGGACGGTGTTGAGCACCTGCATCCCCCGGCACACCCCGAGCAGCGGCAGGTC
>NZ_JBQGCX010000518.1:0-3404 GCF_052038725.1 Actinosynnema sp. | reverse complement strand
GTGCAGGCGACTCCCGCCACGCTCGCCTCGCTCCGGCGCGGTGAGGAGGCGGTGCTGTCGACGGCGCTGGTGGTCCGCGAGGACTCGTTGACGCTGTTCGGGTTCGCCGACGCCGACTCGCGGCAGCTGTTCGGCCTGCTCCAGACCGTGTCCGGCATCGGCCCCCGGCTGGCGCTGGCGACGTTGGCCGTGCTGGAGCCGGAGAAGCTGCGGGCCGCGCTCGCCGAGGGCAGCGTCAGCGTGCTCACCCAGGTGCCCGGCATCGGCCGCAAGGGCGCGGAGCGGCTGGTGATCGAGCTGCGGGACAAGGTCGGCCAGCTCGCGACCGCGCCCGCCGCCGACGGCGTGGTGGCGGTGGGCCGGGTGCGCGACCAGGTCGTGGAGGCGCTGCTCGGGCTCGGGTTCCCGGCCAAGCAGGCCGAGGCGGCGGTCGACGGCGTGCTCGCCGAGGACCCGTCGCTCGGCACGTCGGTCGTGCTGCGCAAGGCGCTGTCCGGGTTGGGGCGCAAGAAGTGACCGGGTTCGGGGGCGCCGACTTCACCGACTTCGGCGAGTTCGCGGACGGCGGGTTCGACGGCGGGTTCGACGGCGAGGAGGCGCTGAACCCGGTGCGCGAACCGGGCGAGCGCGACCTGGAGACCACGCTGCGCCCGAAGGACCTGCGCGAGTTCGTGGGCCAGCCGAAGGTGCGCGAGCAGCTGGAGCTGGTGCTGCACGGCGCGATGCGCCGGGGCGCGCCGCCGGACCACGTGCTGCTGTCCGGCCCGCCCGGCCTGGGCAAGACCAGCCTGGCGATGATCATCGCGGCGGAGCTGGGCGCGTCGCTGCGCATCACCTCCGGGCCCGCGCTGGAGCGGGCGGGCGACCTGGCGGCGATGCTGTCGAACCTGGTCGAGGGCGACGTGCTGTTCATCGACGAGATCCACCGCATGGCGCGCCCCGCCGAGGAGATGCTGTACCTGGCGATGGAGGACTTCCGGGTCGACGTCGTGGTCGGCAAGGGTCCGGGCGCGACCAGCATCCCGCTCGACATCGCCCCGTTCACCCTGGTCGGGGCCACCACCCGGTCGGGCGCGCTGACCGGCCCGCTGCGCGACCGGTTCGGGTTCACCGGTCACATGGAGTTCTACACGCCGGAGGAACTCGACCTGATCGTGCGACGGTCGGCGGTGATCCTGGGCGTCGACCTGCGCGAGGACGGCGCGGCCGAGATCGCCGGGCGCTCGCGCGGCACGCCCCGCATCGCGAACCGGCTGCTGCGCCGGGTGCGGGACTTCGCCGAGGTGAGGGCGGACGGCGCGGTGACGCTGGACGTGGCGCGGGCGGCGCTCGCGGTGTACGACGTGGACGAGCTGGGCCTGGACCGGCTGGACCGGGCGGTGCTCGGCGCGCTGGTGCGCTCGTTCGGCGGCGGCCCGGTGGGCGTGTCGACCCTGGCGGTGGCGGTCGGCGAGGAGCCGACGACCGTGGAGGAGGTCTGCGAGCCGTACCTGGTGCGCGCCGGGATGCTGGCCCGCACCCCGCGCGGCCGGGTGGCGACGGCCCTGGCCTGGCAGCACCTCGGCCTGGAACCCCCGGATCACGCGCCGGGCCTGCTGGAGGGCTGACCTGCCGGGGAGCCGGGCGGAACGGCGGAACGGCGGGCGGTCCCGGTGCACCCGGAACCGCCCGCCGCCCTCGCCCCGCACCGTTGGCGTCGGCCGGGATCGCGCCCCGTCAGCCCATCGTCTTCTGCCCGTCGATCGACTCGCGGATGATGTCCGCGTGCCCGGCGTGCTGCGCGGTCTCGGCGATCAGGTGCACCAGCACCCGCCGCACCGTCCTGGTCGCGCCCGGCTCGAACCACGGCGCGATCGGCAGCTCCCGCGCCCGGTCCAGGTCCAGTCCGGGGATCGCCGCGTCGGTCTCCGCCGCGACCCGCGCGTACTCGGCCAGCAGCTCCTCGGCGGTCTGGTCCTCCGCGATCCGGAACTCCTCGCGGAACGCCTCCTCCACGGCGGCCAGCCCGGCCGAGTCCGAGGGGAAGTCCATCACGTGCGGCTCGCCCTTGGCGAAGCGCATCCACTCGGCCTCCATGGCCGTGAGGTGCTTGACGATGCCGCCCAGGGTCAGCTCGCTCACCGTGCTCCGCGCGGTCAGCTGCTCCCGCGTCACGCCGCCCAGCGTGTGCCGCAGGAACCCCCGGTGGGTTTGGAGCGCCTCGACCAGGTCGGCGACCTCGGCGGTGCTGTTCGCGGGACCGGCGGCGGGTGCTGCGGTGGTCATGGTTCCCCCTCTTTCGTGGTCTGGGGGGAACCTACGAGGCGATGCGGTCAGCTCCGGTCCTCGTTCGACCGGAGGACCGCCCCACTCTCGGGTGAACTTCGGGTGGGGTCAGTTCAGCGCCACGATCGCCGCGTTGAGCGCCGTCGCGAACCCGACCCACAGCAGGTACGGCACGAGCAGCAGCCCGGACGCCCGGTGGCCGCGCCGCAGGAACACCACGATCAGCGCCACGATCGAGGCGAGGAGCAGGACGATGTCCGCCAGCGCGACCGCGTACAGGTCGGCGGCGAAGAACAGCGGGGTCCACAGGCCGTTCAGCACGAGCTGCGCCGCGAACAGCCCCAGCTCCCAGCGCACGCCCTCGCGCTTCCAGAACAGCCACCCGGACACCGCGATCATCACGTAGAGCACGGTCCACACCGGACCGAACAGCCACGGCGGCGGCGCCCACGACGGGGTTTCCAGGGCCTGGTACTCGGTCGCCGCGGACATCGAGGCGAGCGACCCCGCCACGGCGACCAGCGCCACCGCCGCGCCGAACGCCGCCAGTCCTACCACCGGGTGTCGTCGTGCCGCCAGATCAGCCATGCCCCGAGGCTAGGAGCGCCCGGCGCGGCGCGCACGACAGAACGAGCACGGGCGGTCACCAGAAGCGGCGCGTCACCCGGACGCACGGTCCGCTGCCCCGAACGGGGCTGCGGGTGGTCCCGCCGGTGGGGCAGGCTCCGCCGCGCGGGGCGCGCCGGGTGGCCGGTCCCCGCGGACGAGCGCCGCCGGGGCGCCCGCCCGCAGGCTTCGCGCTCACGCCGCCTGCGGCGGCGCGCCGAGCAGCGCGCGACCGGTCTCGGTCCGCACGACGGGACCCGAGGTGCCCGCGATCAGCCCGGACACGACCAGCCTGCGGCCGAGGAACTGGTCGCAGCACGACAGCCCGTCCACCATCAGGTTCCCCTGGTCGAGCGTGCAGCGGCCCTCCGCCACCGCGCGCAGGACGGCGTGCTCCCTGGGTGTGAGGTTCGTGGTCATGGCGATCTCCTCCCGTGCGTTTGCTCACCTCGGTACGGCTCGCGACGCCGGGGCAATAGCCCGTTCCGGTTGTCAAAGGGGAGCACGGGTTGCGGTCCAGGTGCCGATGCCCG
>NZ_JBQGCX010000517.1:0-6100 GCF_052038725.1 Actinosynnema sp. | reverse complement strand
GGGCGGCGTGCTCGGCGCGCGGCTCCCGGCGGGCCCGCCGGACCGGGTGCTGATCGGCTGCGTCTGCGCGGCGCTGGCCTCGGCGCTGCTGGCGGCGGCGCTGCCGGGGCTGGCGACGGTGGCGGTGGTCGGGCTGGTCGGGGCGGCGGCGGGGACGCTGGCGAAGGCGACCCTGGACGCGGTCGCGCGGGACGGGCTGCCGGAGCGGTCGGCCGCGCTCGTGCGGCCGGAGGCGCTGCTGCGGCTGGGCTGGGTGCTCGGCGGCGCGCTGGGGGTGCTGCTGCCCACCGAGCAGTGGATCGGGTTCGCGGTCCTCTCGCTGCTGCTCGCGCTCGGCCTGGCCCAGGTGGTGCTGGCCTCGCGGGGCCGCTCGCTGCTGACCCGGCCGGGCGGGGACCGACGGGCCGGGGCCGGTGCGGCGGACGGCTGAGCGCACCACGTAGGCTCGGGGCGTGCGCCGAGCCGTCGTCCTCACCGCGTTGCCGCTGCTCCTGGCCACCGGCTGCGGTGCGCCCCCGCACCCCGAGGTGACCTTCCACGCCGACGGCAGGACCGTCGTGGTCCCGCCGACGCAGTACTGCGACCTCGACTCGGAGAACTGCGACGTGGACCCGTCGGCGGCGGGCGTGCTGCGGGTGCGGCCGGGCAAGCCGGTGCAGATCTCGGTGCCCGCGCAGCTGGCCGACAGCGTGTGGGCGGTGGCGTTCACCTACCGCGACGCGGCCGGGGTGACGCAGGAGCCGATGCGCAGCAAGGTGTTCACGCCGAACAACCCGCAGCACGCGTACACGCTCCAGCTGCCGGACGACACCGACCAGCTGGAGAGCGTCGAGGTGCAGCAGCTGGGCACCCGCATCGAGGGCAGCACGACCGCCGCCGTGGACTTCGTGGCGCGCGGCACGTGGGTGCTGTCCGTGGACGACCGGCAGCGGGGCTGACCGCTCCTTGCCGGAGACGGCGGAGGCGGAGACGGCGGAGGCGCCACCCCTCGGGGATGACGCCTCCGGTCGTCGCAGGACGCGGGTCTGCGCACAACGCGGGTCTGCGCAGGGCGCGGGTCTACGGGTCGAGGTCCCGCGCGATGGCGCGCAGCGCGTCGGCGACGAGCTTGGCGCTCTTGCGCTCGGGGTAGCGGCTGCGGCGCAGCTCGGGCTGGACCCGCTGCTCCAGCAGCTTGATCATGTCCTCGATCACCACGTTCAGCTCGTCGGCGGGGCGCCTGCGCGCCTCGGCCACCGACGGCGCCGGGTCGACCAGGCGCACGGACAGGGCCTGCGGCCCCCGGCGCCCCTCGGCCATGCCGAACTCGATGCGCTGACCGGCTTTGAGGGCGTCGACCCCTTCGGGCAGCGCGGACTTCCGCACGTAGACGTCCTCGCCGCCGTCCTGCGTGACGAAGCCGAAGCCCTTCTCCGAGTCGTACCACTTGACCTTGCCGGTCGGCACCGCTCTCACCGTTCCCTTTGCTTCAACATGGCGAACGCGCCCAGGGGCGTGCCCAGGACGCGTTTCACCAGAGTAGCCAGAACGCCTCGACCGGGGCACCTCCAAAAGCGCGACGCGGTCGCGGCTACCCTCGTGGCATGACGACCGCGAGGATGATGCCGCTGGCAGTGGGCCTGTTCGCGATCGGCGTCGTGGCGCTCGTCGCCATGTTCGCCGTCGGCTCGCCGGGTCTCCCCGGCTGGGTCTTCGCCCTCGGCCTGCTGTGCTCGCCCGCGGGCCTGGCGCTCGGCGTGATCACGGTGGTCCGCGACTCCAGGCGCCCCCGCACGCGGCAGGGCTGACGCTCCTCCGGCAGGCCGACCGCTGCTCCGGCGGGGCCTGCGCTTGCCTAAGCCGGCCGCTCGACTTCCCCGGCGGCGTCCCCGGCCGCGTGGAGCCGGTCGGCGTTCTCGCGCAGCCACGCCGGGAATCCGGTCAGGTCGGGCAGGACCACGTCCGCGCCCGCCTCGACCAGCTCCCGCTCGTCGCACGGCCCGGTGACCACGCACACGGACAGCGCGCCCGCGGCCTTCGCGCCGCGCACGTCGCCCACGTGGTCGCCCACGTACACCGAGGCCCCGTGCAGCTTGAGCGCCTCGGCCTTGCCGGTGGACCACAGCTCGCCGAACAGGTGGTCCACCTCCCAGCCGAACGCGGCCAGGTGCAGCGCCGCGTTCGCCCGGTACTTGCCGGTGACGACGACCGCGGTCCCGCCCAGCTCGCGCACCGCGGCGAGCGACTCGGCCGCGCCGGGCAGCGCGACGGTCGCCGGGATGACGATCTCCGGGTAGAGCGCGCGGAAGCGGGCGACCAGGACGGGGACGTCCTCCTCGGGCACGCCGTAACCCCGGAACGAGACGTCGAGGGGCGGGCCGAGGTTGGCGGCGAAGTGCGCGCCGTCGATCGGGTAGCCGCTCTCGGCGCGCACCGCCTCCATCACGGCGGCCATGCCCGGCCTGGGGTCGATGAGGGTCATGTCCAGGTCGAAACCGATGGTCAGCGGCACGGGGCCACTCTAGGGCCGGACCACCCCGGTTCGGCGGGCTTGGGAGCGGGGTCACGACGGGCGGGACGCGGGCCGGGCCCGGCGCGGCCGGGCCGGGGAGCGGCGTCGCGGGGCGGTGATCGGACTCGGCCGGTCGACCAACCCGGTAACCGGGTGATCACGTGTCTTTACAAGGGACCCGCGCTCGTGCCAAAACTGTCCGTCGTGACCGAGTTCTCCGGGACCGCGCGCCCCGAGGCCACACCAGCGAGAGCTCTCCGGCCTGCCGCGGCGCCCCCGGTCCCCCGCCAGGCCCCGTGCGGCGAGCCGACCGTCCCCTTAGCCCGCACCGACGCCCGCCCGCTCGCCACGGGCACCGGGCCGCGCCCGCCCGAGGGCAACCCCGCCCCACCCGGAAGCCCCGCCGCGCACCAGCCCCCGTGCCCGGCGCACCCGCCCTCCCCCGAGGGCCCCTCCGCGGCTCTCCCCACCCCGGTGAGCCCCTCGGGCGCGACCACCGCTCCCCGCCCCGTCCGCTGGGAACCCGCCACCGCCCCGATCCCCGCCGTCCCGGCCGAACCCCCCGGCCCGATCATCGACGCCGCCGCCGCGCTCGTCGCCGAGCACGGCGCGCGCGGGCTGCGGGTCGCCGACGTCGCCTCGCGCGCCGGGGTGAGCAGGCAGACCGTCTACAACGCGCACGGCAACAAGCAGCGGCTGGTCGAGGCCGTCGCGCTGGTCAAGGCCGCCGAGTTCGTGGACGCCGCCCGCGCCTGCCTGGCCCGCGCGCCGGGGGCGGTGGAGGGGGTCGCGGAGGCGGTGCGGCAGGTGCACGCGCTCACCCGGCTCGACCCGCTGGCCCGCTCGGTCCTCACCGGCACCGACGCCGACGACATGCTGCCGATGCTCACCACGCGCGGCGGCTGGGTGCTCGACCTGGTGGCGCCCGTTGTCGGCGCGCACCTGGCCAGGCACCGGCCGGACCTGCCGCCCGCGCGGATCGCGTTCGCGGCGGACGTGCTGACCCGGCTGGCGCTCAGCCACCTGCTGACCCCCGACCACGGGGCCGACCGCGCGGTCGACCGGGCGGTCGACCTCGCCGTGGCGGCCGTGACGGGGGTCGCGGTGGCGCTGCTCGGGCCTAGCCCGCGGCGGGCGGGGTGACGTCCCGGTCCGGCTGCGGGTAGCGCACGCCCAGCCGCGCCACGCCCTCGGCCAGCACGCGCGCGATGGACAGCGAGTCCGCCCAGGACATGTCCGGGCTCTCGGTGTCGCCCGCGCGCACCCGGTCGGCCACCTCGCGCAGCTGCGGCACGTACCCGGAGCCCTCCAGCTCGGCGGTGCGCTCCACGTCGTTGATCACGACGCGGGTCGGGCAGTGCGCGGGCTGGTGCAGGTCGATGCGGCCCTTCGTGCCGAACACCGTCGCGCAGGAGCCGGGCGAGGTGGTCAGCGTCGAGGTGAGCAGCGCGTGCGCGCCGCTCTCGTAGCCGAGCAGCAGCGCGGCCTCGGCGTCCACCCCGGACGGGGCGAGGGAGCCGGTGACCTGGATGGTCGTCGGGTCGCCGAGCAGCATCTGGGCGATCGAGACCGGGTACAGGCCGAGGTCCATCAGGGACCCGCCGCCGAGCTCCAGGTTCCACAGCCGGTGCTCGGGCTCGAACGGCAGGGCGAAGCCGAAGTCGGCGCGCACGCTGCGCACGTCGCCGATCTCGCCGTCCGCGACGGCGGCGCGGACCTGGCGGATGAGCGGGTTGAACCTGGTCCAGACGGCCTCCATGAGGAACAGGCCCCGCTCGCGGGCCAGCTCGACCAGCTCGCGGGTGTCCTCGACGGTGAGCGTCATGGGCTTCTCGCACAGCACGTGCTTGCCCGCTTCCAGCGCGAGGCGCGCGGCGGACCGGTGCTGGGCGTGCGGCGTGGCGACGTAGACGACGTCCACGTCGGGGTCGGCGACCAGCTCCGCCACGCTGCCGTACGCGCGGGGGATGCCGTGCTTGGTGGCGAACTCCCCGGCCCGTTCGAGCTTGCGGGAGGAGACCGCGAGGGCTTCGGAGCCCTCCAGGGCGAGCAGATCGGCGGTGACGACATCGGCGATGCCACCCGTGGCGACGATTCCCCAGCGAACTGTTTTCAGCACGATGGGTGAGCTTAATCGGGCAGGATGGTGGTATGCGCCTCGTGCTTAACCTCATCTGGCTGGTGATCAGCGGCTTCTGGCTCGCGGTCGGTTACGCGATCGCGGGGGTGATCTGCTGCGTCCTCATCGTGACGATCCCGTGGGGGCTCGCCTCGTTCCGCATCGCCAACTACGCGCTGTGGCCGTTCGGCCGGGACGTGGTCGACCGGCACGACGCCGGGGCCGCCTCGCTCCTGGGCAACATCATCTGGATCGTCTTCGCCGGGTGGTGGCTGGCGATCGGGCACATCGTGACCGGTGTCGCCCTGTGCGTCACGATCATCGGCATCCCGATGGGCATCGCGAACTTCAAGCTCATCCCGGTGTCGCTGATGCCGCTGGGCAAGGTCATCGTCGACCGCCCCTGACCCGCCGTCCCCGCTGGGGCCGGTCGCCGGCCTCAGCGCAGCTCGACCACCAGGCACGGCCCGCCGCTGTACAGGCCCGCGTCGACCGCGAGGACCCGGTCGTCCGCGTACCGCAGCGGGCCGTCGACCTCCTCGGGCATGACGCCGAGCTGGTCGGCGAAGACGCTGTGCCCGTGCACGATCTCGGCGCCGCCCAGGAGCTTGAGCAGCTCCCCCGCGACGACCCCGCCCTCGGGGCCCCGGAACGCGTAGCGGGTGGTCATCTTGCGCCAGCACTCCCACCACTGCGCCAGGTCGTCGCCGGTGAGGATCGCGCGGACCGCCTCGTTGACCTCGTCCACGGTGCCGCCCCACTCCAGGTAGGCGAGCGTGTCGGAGTGCATGAGCAGGTGGTCGTCCACCAGGTGCACGACGTCGCGGCTGGTCAGCCACTCGACGTGCTCGGGGGTGAGCCGCTCCTGGTCGCTGCGCAGGCCGCCGTTGAGGTTCCAGCTCTTGGCGAAGCTGCGCGGGGTGGGCGCGCCCGGCACGTCCTCGTCGCCGAAGCGGTGCATCCCGAGCAGCAGCACCTCGTGGTTGCCGACCAGCGAGTCGACCCGCCCGCCGCTCTCGCCCGCCTGCGCGGAGAGCCGCATGACGAGGTCGATGACGCCGATCCCGTCGGGACCGCGGTCGACGAAGTCGCCGAGGAACCACAGCTCCGCGTCACCGCCGCTCCAGTCCCCGGAGTCGTCCACGAGGCCTGCCGCGTTGAGCGCGCGGGTGAGTTCGGCGAGGTGGCCGTGCACGTCGCCGACCACGTAAAGCTGGCGTTCCACACAGCGACGATATGCGACGGCGCGGGACGGCGCGGGCAAGTCGATCAGATGACCTCCCCGACCGCCCCACCGGTCTCCCCCGCAGGGGTGATCAACTGCGGGGGAGCTGCTCCGCGACGCGCGGCGCTACCCACGCGCGCCCCGGCGTGAAACCGCGGGGCTCGGTGGCGAAGGACACAGGGCGGCGGCGGTCACGGCGCGCGGTGCCGCACGATCGGCGACGGGGCGCGGGGCGGAGGCGCCAGCCCGCCAGCCCGCCAGCCCG
>NZ_JBQGCX010000516.1:0-2381 GCF_052038725.1 Actinosynnema sp. | reverse complement strand
GCCGGGTAAGCGCCGTCCAGGTACAACGGCTGCGCGCCGGGCGGCGGCCCGGCCAACAGGTCGAATTCCGGGGTGGTCTCGGAGCGGCCCAGGCGGCCGGTGGCGTGCCGGGTCCACGGGGCCTCGGAGCCCTCGGCGCGGGAGTGCACGGTCAGCTCCCGGCCGCCGTCCCGGTCGGGGTCGCCGATGCGGAGCTGGACGTGCACGCCGCCGCGCTCGGGCAGCGCCAGCGGGGCCTCCAGGGTCAGCTCGTCCACGCGGTCGCAGCCGACCTGGTCGCCCGCCCGGACCGCGAGCTCCACGAACGCGGTGCCGGGGAGCAGGGTGGCGCCCGCGAAGACGTGGTGCGCCAGCCACGGGTGGGTGTCGGCGGCGAGGCGGCCGGTGAGCAGGACCTCGTCCGCGCCCGCGACGGCGATGGTCGCGCCGAGCAGCGGGTGGGCGGTCGCGGCCAGGCCCGCCGAGGTGACGTCGCCGGTCGCCGAGGTGGCGTCGAGCCAGTAGCGGCGGTGCTGGAAGGCGTAGGTGGGCAGGGCGATCCGCTTCGGGGCCGCCGTCGCGCGGTCCGCGAGCAGGCCGGTCCAGTCCACGTCGACGCCGCGCGTCCACGCCTGGGCCAGGGACAGCAGCACCCGGCGGGGGCCGCCGTCGTCGCGGCGCAGGGAGCCGATCGCGGCGACCTCGCGGCCGTCCTCCTCGGCGGTCTCCAGCACCGCCGAGGTGAGCACCGCGTGCGGGCTGCACTCGACGAACACGGCGTGCCCGGTGGCGAGCAGGGTGCGGGTGGCGCCGACGAAGTCGACCGTCTCGCGCAGGTTCGTGTACCAGTAGCCGGCGTCGAGCGCGGCGGTGTCGGTGAACTCGGCGGTGACCGTGGAGCAGAACGGGGTGGCGGAGGTGCGCGGGGACAGGTCCGCGAGCACGTCGAGCAGGCGCTCGCGGATCGACTCCACGTGGGCGGAGTGCGAGGCGTAGTCCACCGGGACCCGCTTGGCCCGCGCGCCCTCGGCGCGCAGCTCGGCCTGGAGCGCGTCCAGCCCGGCCGGGTCGCCGGAGACGACGACGGAGCGGGCGCCGTTGACCACCGCGATCGACAGGCCCTCGGCGAGCCGGGGGCGGACCTCGTCCACGGGCAGCTGCACGGACAGCATCCCGCCCTTGCCCGCCAGGTCCTCGGCGATGGCGAGGCTGCGCAGCGCCACGATCGCCGCACCGTCCCGAGTGGACAGCGCGCCGGACGCGACGGCGGCGGCGATCTCGCCCTGCGAGTGGCCGACGACCGCGTCGGGGCGCACGCCGTTCGCGCGCCACAGCTCGGCCAGCGACACCATCATCGCCCACAGCACCGGCTGCACGACGTCGACCCGCTCCAGCGAGGGGGCGTCCTCGTCGCCGCGCGCCACGGCGATCAGGTCCCAGTCCACGAACTCGGACAGGGCCCGCGCGCACTCGGCCATGCGGGCGGCGAAGACCGGTGAGGCGTCGAGCAGCTCGGCGGCCATGCCGACCCACTGCGAGCCCTGGCCGGGGAAGACGAACACGACCCTCGGGTCGGAGAGCACCTCGCCGTCCACGACGGACGCGGCGGCCTCGCCGGAGGCCAGCGCGGACAGCCCGGCGGTGAGCCGCTCCAGGTCCTCGCCGACCACGACGGCGCGCTGCTCCAGCGCGGCGCGGGTGGTGACCAGGGAGTGCGCGACGTCGAGCGGCGCGAGGTCGGGGTGGGCGGCCAGGTGGGCGGCGAGCAGCCCGGCCTGGGCGCGCACCGCGTCCGCGCCGCGACCGGAGACCAGCAGGGGCAGCAGCGCCCCGGTGGGCTCGATCGCTTCCGGCACAACGGTTTCCGGCGCGGTGGTTTCCGGTGCGGCGGTCCCGGCGACCGGCTCGGGGGCCTGCTCCAGCACGATGTGCGCGTTGGTGCCGCTGATGCCGAACGAGGACACGCCCGCGCGGCGCGGGCGCCCGGTCTCCGGCCACGGCCGGGCCTCGGTGAGCAGCTCGACCGCGCCCTCGGACCAGTCGACCTGGTCGGTGCGCTCGGAGACGTGCAGGGTGGCCGGGACCCGGCCCTCCCGCATCGCCATGACCATCTTGATGACGCCCGCGACGCCCGCCGCGGCCTGGGTGTGGCCGAAGTTGGACTTGATGGAGCCCAGCAGCAGCGGGATCTCCCGGTCCTGGCCGTAGGTGGCCAGCAGCGCCTGCGCCTCGATCGGGTCGCCGAGCGGGGTGCCGGTGCCGTGCGCCTCGACGGCGTCGACCTCGGTGTGCGACAGGCCCGCGTTGGCCAGCGCCGCGCGGATGACGCGCTGCTGCGACGGGCCGTTGGGGGCGGTCAGGCCGTTGGACGCGCCGTCCTGGTTGACCGCGCTGCCGCGCAG
>NZ_JBQGCX010000515.1:0-8956 GCF_052038725.1 Actinosynnema sp. | reverse complement strand
CCCGTGCGGCCCCGCCAGGTACTCCTCGGGACCGATGCCCGCGTTCGACTCGCCGTCGGTGATCAGCACGACGGGCCCGTCGCCCGCGAGCTCCTGCCCGCGCCGCAGCGCCGTCCACAGCGCGGTGCCCTCGCCGAGGTCGTCGGACGCGAGCACGGCCGCCAGCCCGTCCAGCGCGGCCTGCCCGTCGACGACGACGGTCCGCTCGTCCAGAACCCGCCCGGCGAAGCGCACCACGGTGATCCGCTCGCCGAGCGCGAACCGGTCGAACCCGCCCCCGCCGGACAGCCGCGCGAACACGTCCCGCAGCTGCGCGATCCGCTCCCCGCGCATGGACAGCGAGTAGTCCAGGACGAACACCACGCTCCCCCGCAGCCCGGCCGCCGCCCGGTCGTAGGCGGCGAGCACCGCGTCCACCACGGCCTGCTCCGCCGGGAAGTACAGCGCGGCGCCGATCTCCTCGGACAGCCGCTCGGGCCGGGGCAGCGCGGGGTCGACGGGTCTGCGCGCGGTGGTCTCGGCGATCCGCCGCTGCACCGCGTCCGAGCGCAGCCACGCCACCACCCGGTCGTACGCGTCCCGGTGCTCGGGCCGCACGAGCAGCAGCGGGTAGTCGGCGAGCACGACCCCGTCGCGCGGGCGCACCAGGTCGAACCCGCCGGGCACCCGCCCGGAGTCGGCCAGCCGCAGCAGCTCGGACTCGGGGCCGACGACCGCGTCCACGTCGTCGCGCCGGGCGAACTCGGCCAGCGCGGTCGCCGAGTCCGGTTCGGCCCGCACGAGCCCGGTGAGCAGGCCGCCGAGCTTGTCGCACGCCACGTCCTGCAGGCGCAGCGCGCTCCCGGTGCCCGCGGCGGCGGTGGCGACGCCGATCAGCGCGGACAGGCCGCTGTCGGCGCGGTGCGGGTCGGCCAGCGCGAACCGCAGCCCGCCGCCCGCGGCGAGCTGGGCGACGTCGGCCCAGGTGCCGCCGCGCAGGCCCGGCGCGCGGTCGCGCTTGACGGCGAGCACCAGCGGCGAGGTCATGGTCGGGGTGGCCAGCGGCAGCTCGCCGCCCGCC
Source organism: Actinosynnema sp. (assembly GCF_052038725.1). NCBI lineage: Bacteria > Bacillati > Actinomycetota > Actinomycetes > Pseudonocardiales > Pseudonocardiaceae > Actinosynnema > Actinosynnema sp. Next base: position 7,896 of record NZ_JBQGCX010000515.1, on the reverse strand, counting down.
AGGCGCAGGTAGCGGGTGCTGGGCGGCCACGCCAGGTCGTGCCCGGACAGGTCGGCGCCGAGCGTCTCGCGGTGGTCGAGCACCAGCTCGACGCCGGTGTCGCGGCGCAGGTCGGGCAGCAGCGGGGCGAGGTCGGCCAGCTCGGGCGCGGCCAGCGCGGTCAGCCGCACCTCGGGCGGGCGGGTGGTCGTGCAGGCGGTGGGCGCGAGCAGCGCGGCGACGGCCAGGAGCAGGGCCGCGCGCCTCACCGGCAGCCGCCGACGCGCTCGATCATCTTCTCCAGCAGCGGCAGCGGCGGCAGGAACGTCTCGGTGTCGCTGACGCCGCTGTCGGGCGCGGGCAGGCCGAGGGAGTCCAGGTGCTCGGCGAGCCTGCCCGCGCTGAGCGAGCCGTCCGGCTCGAACACCCGGAACCCCAGTTCGAGGGCCCGCTGCTTGAGCGCGGGGTCGTTGCTGATCAGCTGGCCGAGCCGGTCGCCGTCCGGGGTGAGCGCGATGTACTCGGGCACGGTCTGGAGCTGCGCCTCCGGGTAGATCAGCACCCGGTTGGCGTCGGGCTTCCCGTTCTGCCGCACGTGGCGGATCTGGTGGGCCAGGTACTGGGGCTCGTAGAACCCCGCGATCGGCGCCAGGCCGCGGCCCTCGGGCGCGAGGTACTGCATGGACATGTCGTCACCGGGCAGGCCCTGGCCGATCAGGAACGGCTTGACCTGGTCGGCCAGCGCGAGCGCCTCGGCCTCGTCCACCGGCGGGCGCTGGCCGTTGACCACGAACGCCAGCAGCCCCAGGTAGGTGGCGGCGGAGTTGGCGCTGCACACGTCCGGGGTCTGGACCAGGACCTGGTTGCCGTTGTTGAGGCGGCCCCGGCCCAGGTCGGACCACCTGGCGCCCCGGCGCATCAGCTCGACCAGGCTGGCCATGTCGACCGAGAAGTACAGCTTCCCGTCGTCGGCGGTGGCGGGTTCCTCCCCGAGCCCGGTGAGCAGCGCCTCGGCGTAGTCGCGGTACGTGCCGAACACGATCGGGCTGAAGAACGGCTTGTGCACCTTGGCGAACTTGTGCTCCGCCCGCCGCTGCTCCTTGATCAGCAGCGCGGCGGGCTGCCCGGAGGGGAACACGAAGTCGTACTGGTCGACGTCGCCCGTGGCGACCGCGCGCGAGCCCGCCTTGGTGATGTGCACCTGGATGCCGTGCGCCATCAGCTCGCGCCGCACCACCTCGTCGGTGAAGAACTCGGCCTTGGAGGCGAGCTTGCCGGTGATGACGACGACCTGCTGCAGCGGCAGGCCCACCGTGCCGCCCGCGAACAGCGCGATCGCCCCCACCAGGGCGGTGGCCGCGCTGATCGCGAACGGCAGCAGGTAGCGCTTGCGGCGGTACGCGGGCCTGGGCGGGGCCAGGACGGTCAGCTCCGGTTCGGCGATCTGCTGCGGCGCGGCCACGACGTTCCCCCCGATGCGGTCGACTTCTCCCCCAGCCCGACTGTCGCGTGATCGCGATCACGCGTTAGCCGGGGAACCGCACCGCCGGGCTCACAGCCCGAGGTCGCGCCCGATCAGCTCCTTCATGATCTCGTTGGAGCCCGCCCAGATCCGGGTCACCCGCGCGTCCATCCACGCCCGCGCCACCCGGTACTCGGTCATGTACCCGTACCCGCCGTGCAGCTGCACGCACGCGTCCAGCACCGAGTTCTGCACGTCCGCCGTCCAGAACTTGGCCTTGGCGGCGTCGATCGCGGTCAGCTCGCCCGCGTTGTGCGCGAGCACGCACTGGTCCACGTACGCCTGCGTCACGTCGACCTTGGTGACCAGCTCGGCGAGGGTGAACTTGTTGGCCTGGAACGAGCCGATCGACTGGCCGAACGCCTTGCGCTCCTTGGTGTACTCGACCGTCTCGACGAGGATCCGCGCGGCGTGCGCGAGGTTCGACACGGCCGCGCCGAGCCGCTCCTGCGGCAGCCGCCGCATCATGTGCGCGAAGCCCCGGTCGACCTCGCCGACGAGGTTGTCGGCGGGCAGGCGCACGTCGGAGAAGAACAGCTCGGCGGTGTCGGACTCGGGCTGCCCGACCTTGTCGAGCTTGCGCCCGCGCTCGAAGCCGGGCGTGCCCGACTCGACAGCGAACAGGCTGATGCCCCTGGCGCCCCGGTCGGGGCTGGTGCTGGCGGCGACGAGGACGAGGTCGGCGGAGAAGCCGTTGGTGATGAACGTCTTGGAGCCGTTGAGGATCCAGTCGGAGCCGTCGCGCACGGCGGTGGTCTTGAGCGCGGCGAGGTCGGAGCCGCCGGACGGCTCGGTCATGCCGATGGCGGTGACCAGCTCGCCGGAGCAGAACCGGGGCAGCCAGCGCCGCTTCTGCTCCTCGGTGCACAGGTCGACCAGGTAGCGGCCGACGACGTCGCCGTGGATGCCCAGGCAGGAGGCGACGCCCGCGCTGAGCGCGCACAGCTCCTCGGCGAACACGGTGTTGAACCGGTAGTCGTCCGCGCCGGACCCGCCGTGCTCCTCGGGGACCTCCAGCCCCAGCAGCCCCTGGCGGCCCGCCTCCAGCCACACGTCCCGGTCGAGGCCGCGCTGCTCGACGAACCTGGGGTAGTTCGGCCGGAGGGCGCGGTCCACGAACGCCCGCGCGCTCTCGCGGAACGCGTGGTGGTCGTCGTCGAACATCGTGCGCCGCACCGGGGACCTCCTCGTCGCGGTCCGGGCGCGCGCCCGGACCTCACCGTGCGGTCAGGGTGCAACACGCTCCGCGCACGGTCAAGGACGCCGGGAGCACGCGGGTTCGGCCGGGCGCGCGGCGCGGCCTGCTCCACCCGGCGGGACGCGCGGGCGTCCCCACCGGGTGGGGTCGGGGCTAGAAGATGCCGCGCCTGCGGGCGACCTGGTCCATCCACTGGTGCACGAGCCCGGCCCAGTCGGTGCCGGGGACCTGCGAGTGCGGCAGCGAGAAGTGCCCGAAGACGTCGCCGCCGGCGCGCAGCAGCCCGCCCCTGCGGTCGGCCTCCAGCACCACGTGCAGCTGCTGCGGGTCGGCGACGAAGCTCAGCTCGACCTGGCTGATCCGGTTGAGGAACTGCACCGGGGGCCGGAACTCGATCTCCTGGTAGAACGGCAGCTGCTGCGGGACGCCGTGGATGCGGCCCTGCTCGCAGTCGGCCTTGCTGAAGGTGAAGCCGAGCGCGTCGAACGCGGCCAGCACGTGCTCCTGCGACGGCAGCGGGTGCACCGCGAACGGGTCCAGGTCGCCGGGGTCGATCGCGCCGCGCACGTCCAGCTCGGTGCGCAGGCCCATCGTCATGCCGTGCAGGTGCCTGCCGTGCACGACGGTCAGCGGCGTCTCCAGCGGGATCTGGAACCGGAACGGCAGCGAGTACTGCTGACCCGCGCCGACCACGACCTTCTCGGCGACGATGATGCCCGCGAACTCGACGTTGCGGACGTGCTCCTCGTCGCCGCGCTCCACCTCGACCCTGGTGACCAGGGTGAGCTTCACCCGGTCGATCTCGGCCTGGTGGTCGCCGCCGGAGATGCGGACCTCGCCGGTCAGCACGTCGCCGGGGCGGACGTTGGGGTTGCTCAGCACGGTGTCCACCGAGGGTCCCCCGACCCCGAACGCGCGCAACATCCTCTTGAACACCACGGGCTTCCTCCACTGTCTCAAGTGCCCTGATTGACGCGCGAGCACCCCGGAAGGTTCCCCGGAACCGGTGTCGATCACGCTCGCGGGCGGTTGTCCTGTGTGGACTAGGCTCTCGCACATGGGAGCTTGGGGCACCGGGGTGTTCGAGAACGACGGGGCGCTGGACCTGCTGGCGGTGCTGCGCGACGCCGACCCCGAGGAGCGGACCGGCGTGCTCCGCGAGGCCCTGGAGGCGGCGGCGGACGAGTCCGACTACCTGGAGAACCCGGAGGCCCAGTCGGCGCTCGCGGCGGCGGCCGTGGTGGCGGCGGCGCGCGTCGGCGAGGTGGTGCGCAACGGGGCCGAGGTGCCGGAGCCGGACACCGCGCTGGTCGCGCTGGCCGGGCGGGCGCTGGACCGGGTCGTGGCCGAGGAGTCCGAGTGGCGCGAGCTGTGGGAGGAGGCCGAGGAGCTGGAGGAGGCCCTCTCGGCGCTCGCCGAGGTGCAGACCGGGCTGGACCTGGACTGAGGGGCGGGCGCGGGCGAACGACCGGACGTCGGATCGGTTGCCCCCGAGCCCGACGCAAGTTGGTGTTCCCGAACCCGGTGCGGCCGGGCGGGGTGATCTGAATCGAGCAGGACCGAACCGCGCGGGCCGATCGGAGTAGACCGGTACGAGCGGGGTCGTGGCGGCCCCGAGACCTGCCGGTCACCCGACGTGACCGGAGAGGGCGCCCGAGTCGAGGGCGCAGCGCTCGCGGAGTCCCGCCCCGCCGATGGGGCCGGTGGGGCGGCGCTCTGCGAGCGCGGGGCCCGCACCGGGCGCGACCACCCCGGCACGCTGCGCGAACGCCCCCGCGCCCCGGTCGGGCGGGTGCGGGAGAGTGAACGGTCAACCGGGTGACGTGCGGAACGCCACGCCGGTGGCGTACGTTGCCCGTCCGTGACCACACTCCTCGGGCGGTTCAAGCAGCGGCTGCGCCGGTTCGCGCAGAAGCCGGGTTCTGCTGACCTCTCGCCCTACCGCGCCCTGCTCGACGAGGTCAACGCGCGGGCGGAGGCGATCGGGAAGCTCAGCGACGCCGAGCTGACCGAGGCCGCCACCGCCCTGCGGGAGAAGGCCCCGTTCAAGCGGGCCGACCTGGTGGAGGTCGTCGCGCTGGGCCGCGAGGCCGCCGACCGCGCGCTGGGCCTGCGCCCGTTCGACGTGCAGGTGCTCGGCGCGCTGGGCCTGCTGGACAAGCACGTCGTGGAGATGGCCACCGGCGAGGGCAAGACCCTGTCCGGCGCGATCGCCGCCGCGGGCTTCGCCCTGCAGGGCAAGCAGGCGCACGTGGTGTCGGTCAACGACTACCTCGCGCAGCGCGACGCCGAGTGGATGGGGCCGCTGTACGCGCTGCTGGGCGTGTCGGTGGGCTGGCTGAGCCAGAGCTCCAAGCCCGAGGAGCGGCGCGCCGCCTACCAGGCCGAGGTCACCTACGCGTCGGTCAGCGAGATCGGGTTCGACGTGCTGCGCGACCGGCTGGCCACGAGCGTGGCGGACCGGATCGTGCCGGAGCCGAGCGTGGCGCTGGTCGACGAGGCCGACTCGGTGTTTGTGGACGAGGCGCGCGTGCCGCTGGTGCTCGCGGGCTCCACCGCCGGTCCCGCCGCCGATCCGGCGCTGGCCGAGCTGGTCAAGCGGCTGCGGCGCGACCTGCACTTCGAGGTGGACGACGAGGAGCGCAACGTCTACCTGACCGGGGCGGGCAGCGAGGCGGTCGAGCGGGCGCTCGGCGGCATCGACCTGTACTCGGACGAGCACGTGTCGACCACCCTGTCCAAGGTGAACGTGGCGCTGCACGCGCAGGTGCTGCTGCACCGGGACGTGGACTACATCGTCCGCGACGGCAAGGTGCACCTGATCAACGACACCAAGGGCCGCATCGCGAAGCTCCAGCGCTGGCCGGACGGCCTGCAGGCGGCCGTGGAGGCCAAGGAGGCGGTGGCGACCACCGACAGCGGCGAGGTGCTCGACTCGATCACCGTGCAGGCGCTGCTCAACCGCTACCCGGTGGTGTGCGGCATGACCGGCACCGCGGTGGCCGTCGCCGAGCAGCTGCGCACGTTCTACGCGCTCGAGGTGCTGGTCATCCCGTCCAACGTCGACTGCGTGCGCGAGGACGAGGAGTCGCGGGTGTACGCGACGCTGGAGCAGAAGGAGGCGGCGATCGTCGCCGCCATCGCCGAGGCGCACGCGAACGGCCGCCCGATCCTGGTGGGCACGCTGGACGTGGCCGAGTCGGAGCGGCTCTCCCGCAAGCTCGCCGAGGCGGGGCTGGAGTGCGTGGTGCTCAACGCGAAGAACGACGCCGAGGAGGCGTCGATCATCGCGGACGCCGGGTCGTTCGAGCGGATCACCGTGTCGACGCAGATGGCGGGCCGGGGCACGGACATCCGGCTCGGCGGGCACGAGTCGACGGACCGGGAGCGCATCGCCGAGCTGGGCGGGCTGTACGTGATCGGCACCGGGCGGCACTCGTCGTCGCGGCTGGACGACCAGCTGCGCGGGCGCGCCGGGCGGCAGGGCGACCCCGGCGGGTCGGTGTTCTTCTCCTCGCTGCAGGACGAGCTGTTCACCCAGTACGTGCCGGACTTCGCGGACGCCAGCGAGGTCGAGGAGGACGGGCGGGTGGTCGACAAGGGCACGCTGGCCACGGTCGAGCACGCGCAGCGCGTCGCCGAGGGCGTGCACCTGGAGATCCACCGGAACACATGGCGCTACAGCAAGCTGATCGAGCACCAGCGGCTGCTGCTGCTCAAGCGGCGCGAGGAGCTGCTGACCGGCGGGGACGCCTGGGAGGAGCTGGCGCGGCGCAAGCCGGAGCGCGCCGAGGAGCTGGCGGAGCTGGACGAGGAGGTCCGGTTCGAGGCGGCGCGGCAGATCGTCCTGCACCACCTGGACCAGCGGTGGACCGACCACCTGGTGTTCCTGACCGACCTGCGCGAGGGCATCCACCTGCGGGCGCTGGCCAGGCAGAACCCCCTGGACGAGTTCCACCGCGAGGCGATCACGGCGTTCAACAAGGTGGAGAACGACGCGTGGGAGGAGTCGGAGGACACCTTCGTGAAGGTGACCATCGACGCGGAGGGCGCGCACCTGGAGGCGGCGGGCGTGCAGCGGCCGAACACGACGTGGACGTACCTGGTGCACGACAACCCGTTCTCGTCCGGGCTGGAGGAGACGTTCAAGGGCCTGGTGAACATGGTGCGGCGCAAGTAGCGCCCGCGGAGCGGCGCCCTGGCAGCGCTTCGCGCGCGCTCAGGGGCGCGGTGGCGTTGCGGGGCCCGGTTCACCCTCCTGCGGGGTGGGCCGGGCCCCTTGCGGTCCGCGGGCGGCGCTCAGGCGGGCGCGGGGGCGGGTGGTGCGCCGCCCCCGCCCGTCAGACCAGCGTCCGCGTCGTCCCGCCGAGGGACTCCTCGACGGGCCGCGGCGCCTGCGGGGGAACGGTGGAGCGCGGTCTGCCCACGACCTGCTCCTCCACGGCCAGCTCGGTCAGCGCCCGGATCTCCGCGAGGATGTCCAGGTGCTCCTGGGACGGCGGGGGGCCGACCAGGTTGGAACGGCTGTGCGCGGTCACCTCGGCGCGGTGCGCGAGGTTCTGAATCCGTCGGATGAGGTCCAACTCCAGTTCGGACGGCTTGGAGCGCCTTTGCTCAGTCACCCTGGAAGCGAACACCTCACAGCGGGTGAACGTAAATCACCTGGCCGTGCGAAATTCACTGCGTCAACCCAGCTACCCCCATTGCCGGAGGCCAATCTCACCGTCCCGGTGGATATGCCCCCGGAGGTCAGGTGAGCGGACGGGGCGCGTGCGCGTCCCGGTCAGGCCCTTACCCCCGCACCCGCCCCACGAACGGGTCGGTTGTCGACCTGGCCGGGCGGCAGCCCGCTGACAGGCAGCAATCCCACCATCGGTAGCTCTGCGCGGATCAGGTCAACCGTTCGGGGGGTAACCCGTTCTTATGCCGGTTACCTGCCTGATACGCGGATGCGACGCAGAAGGGCGTTCTGCGCACCGGTGAACGCGCGTGAACGGGCGGGGAAGGGGCGCTGAATCGGTGCACTCGGGCGGGCGCGCGTTGCCGGGCCGAAGCGGGAACGACCCCTGTCCGACTCGGGGCTGAATGGGGAGGCGCGTTTTTCGCGGGGTGGCCCCGCAACCGGTTTGCGGGCGAATCACCGATATACCTGACCGCCATTCGCGGGACCCCTGGAGCGCGAAGCGGGGCGCCCCGT
>NZ_JBQGCX010000514.1:0-7561 GCF_052038725.1 Actinosynnema sp. | reverse complement strand
GAGCGTGCCGGAGCCCACGACGGTGTTGATGGCGCCCGCGAACATCCCCGCGAGTGCGACGACGACCGCCTCGAACACCGTCATCACGTGCTCCCCGTTGGTCGCGGATAGTGCGCGGACGCTAACACCGGGTGCCCGGCGGTGTGGCGGGGCGGCGATCCATCTCACGATCACTTGCGGCGGGGGGGCGGGGCGGTGCGCGGTTTCCGGTGTGATCGGAGGTCGCCGGAAAAGCCGAAGGGCCGTTCCACCCGAAAGGGGAACGGCCCCGCGCGAACTTTGTGACCACTTGCGGAAGCGGAGGGATTTGAACCCCCGGACCCGTGAAGGTCTCCCGCTTTCAAGGCGGGTGCATTAGGCCGCTCTGCCACGCTTCCCTGCGCGACGAGGTTACCCGTCCACCCCCCGCAGGTGCGTGATGACCCGGCTGAAGACCTTCGCCAGCACCTCCTGCTCCTCCGGGCTGAGCAGGTCCACCATGTGCTCGCGCACGCCCCGCACGTGCGTCGGGGCGGAGTTCTGCAGGACCCGCGCGCCGTCGGCGGTCAGCTCGGCGAACACGCCCCTGCCGTCCTCGGGGCACTCGCGGCGCCTGACCAGGCCCTCCTTCTCCATCCGCGCGACCTGGTGCGAGACCCGGCTCTTGGACGACGCGACGTCCTCCGCCAGCTGGGACATCCGCATCCGGCCGCCCGGCTGTTCGGAGAGCCGCACCATGACCTCGTAGTCCGCGAGCGACAGGTCGTGGTCGGTCTGGAGCTCGCGGTGCAGCCGGTCCGAGAGCATCGCCGCCCCGACCACGTAGTTGCGCCACGCGCGCATCTCGCCCTCGTCCAACCACCGCGGTTCAGCTCCCACACCGCACAGGCTAAGGCCGCGCGCGGCCACGGCCGCGACATCTCCGTTAACGGACGATCCTCCGGGATGTCTGGTGCCCTTCACCCGCGCGCGGCAGACTGCCACGCCGAACGCGCTCCTCCCCTACCCGGAGCGCGCCCCCCTGAGGAGTCCCCAACATGACCTGGTTCAGACGGAGCGCCGCGCTGGCGGCGACCGCCGTTGCCGGCGCCGCGGTCCTGCTCGCGCAGTCCCCGGCGACGCCCGCGCAGGCGGACAGCCGCGCCTCGGGCAAGACGGTGGACGTGCGGTTGATAGGCATCAACGACCTGCACGGCAACATCGAGCCGCCCACGGGCTCCTCCGGGCGGGTGACCCTGTCCGACGGGACCACCGTCAACGCCGGTGGCGCCGCGTTCAACGCCACGCACATCAAGAAGCTCCAGTCCGAGGTGCGCAACTCGGTGATCGTCGGGCAGGGCGACCTGATCGGCGCCTCGCCCGTGGTGTCGGCGCTGTTCCACGACGAGCCGACCGTGGAGATCCTGAACAAGGTCGGCATGGACGCGACCGCGGCGGGCAACCACGAGTTCGACGAGGGCTACCGCGAGCTGCTGCGGATGCAGCACGGCGGCTGCCACCCGGTCGACGGCTGCCAGTTCAGCCCGTCGTACACCGGCGCGAAGTTCAAGATCCTCGGCGCGAACGTGACCCTGGCCAAGTCGGGCCTGCCCGCGCTGCCGCCGTTCTGGGTCGAGTTCCGCGACGGCGTGCCGATCGGCTTCATCGGGATGCCGCTGAAGGACGTGCCGATCCTGGTCGACCCGAACGGCATCAAGGACCTGAAGTTCGGGGACGAGATCGCCGCCGCGAACAAGTACGCGGACCTGCTGAACTGGCTGGGCGTCAAGTCCATCGTGCTGCTGGTGCACCAGGGCGACAACACCACCGGCGGCGGCCCCGACGACTGCAACACGGTCGCGGGCGGGCCCGGTCGGCTGATCGCGGAGAAGGTCAGCCCGAAGATCGACGCGGTCTTCTCCGGCCACAGCCACCAGCAGTACAACTGCACGGTCACCGACCCGGCGGGCAACCCGCGCCCGTTCATCGAGGGCCTGGCGTTCGGCCGCGAGCTGTCCGTGGTCGACCTGAAGATCGACAAGCGGACCCGCGACGTCGTCCGCTCGGAGACCAGGGCGCGCAACCACGTCGTCACCCAGGACGTCACCCCGGACCCGAAGATCCAGGCCGTGATCGACCAGGCCAAGTCCAAGGCGGGCCCGATCGCGAACAAGCAGGTCGGCACCATCGCGTCCGACATCCTGCGGGCGCAGAACCCGGCGGGTGAGTCGGCGCTGGGCAACCTGATCGCGGACTCGCAGCTGGCCGCCACCACCGGCAACGGCGCGGTCGCCGCGCTGATGAACCCCGGCGGCGTGCGCGCCGACCTGACCTACGCGGGCTCGCCCGCCGGTGAGGGCGACGGGGTGGTGACCTACGGCGAGGCGTTCACCGTGCAGCCGTTCGGCAACATCCTGCAGACCGTCTCGCTGACCGGCGCGCAGCTCAAGGCGGCGCTGGAGCAGCAGTGGCAGACCGTGAACGGCGCGCAGCGGCAGATCGTGCTCCAGCCGTCGGCGGGCCTGACCTACTCCTGGTCGGCGTCCGCGCCGCAGGGCGCCAAGGTCTCGAACCTGGCGATCAACGGCGCGGCGGTCGACCCGGCCGCCAGCTACCGGATCACGATCAACAGCTTCCTGCAGGGCGGCGGCGACGGCTTCAGCGCGTTCACCGCGGGCACCTCGGTGACCGGTGGCGGCATCGACCTGGACGCCTTCTCCGGCTACCTGGCCACGCACCCCAGCGTGTCCGCCCCGGCGCTGGACCGCATCACCACCACCCCGTAGTCGGGTGGGGCGGTGGGCGGGCCGCGCACGGCCCGCTCACCGTCCGCGACCACCGTCCACCACGGACGGTGTGTCGTCGTTTCACCAGTTCAGGCGGGTTGCGATCACGGCCGGAACAGGCGCATCCTCGAAACCAGGAACGGCGGCCGGAACGAATCCGGCTCGCACTCCGGAAGGGTTAGGTGGTGCGGTGCTGACATGTCCTCTCAGTGACGTCCCGCAGTCCCGCGGAGGGATCGGGCGCAGTCCACGCGCTTGACGCTGTTGACCCGGTGCTCTCCGGCGCCGTCTCGAACGACGCCGCCCGAGGTCCACGCCAACCTCGCGCCGGACGCGAACGTCACTCCCGTAGTGGAAGCAACCAGGAGGTGGGCCCGGGGGATCGGGCCCACCTCCTGGCGCGTCCGGGGCTAAAGTTGATCGCAGCCCGTGGCGGACGCGACTTGTGGAGGAACCTCGTGCAGTTCAACGAGGACGCGGAACTGGACACCTCGCAGGTCAACGACCAGCGGGGCGTCGGCGGAAGGGTCGCCCTCGGCGGGGGCGGGCTCGGGATCGTCGGCGTGATCATCTACCTGGTGCTGAACCAGATCGGCGGCGGCGTCCCGCTGCCGCAGGGGTCCGGGTTCGGCGACGTGGGGCAGGACCAGCAGGTCGGGTCGCAGTCCCTGGCGCAGAAGTGCCGCACGGGCGCCGACGCGAACCGCGAGGACGACTGCCGCGCGGTGGCGTTCATCAACTCGATCCAGGCGTTCTGGAACGACCAGTTCTCCCGGTCCGGCCGGTCCTACAAGGCCGCGCAGACCAACTTCTTCTCCGGCGGCGTGCGCACGAACGGCTGCGGCAGCGCGAGCTCGGCGTCGGGCCCGTTCTACTGCCCGGCCGACTCGCAGGTGTACATCGACCTGACGTTCTTCCAGGAGCTGAAGACGAAGTTCGGCGCCACGGGCGGTCCGTTCGTCGAGGCGTACGTGCTGGCGCACGAGTACGGGCACCACGTGCAGAACCTGCTGGGCACGTCCAGCCGGGTCGGCAGGGAGACGGGCCCGAAGTCGGGTTCGGTGCGGCTGGAGCTCCAGGCGGACTGCTACGCGGGCGCCTGGGCCAACCACGCGACCACGACGCCCGCCGCGTCCGGCAAGCCGCTGATCACCGGGGTGACGGACCAGGACATCGCCGCCGCCCTGGACGCCGCCGCGCGGATCGGCGACGACTTCATCCAGAAGGAGCTGGGCGGCGGCCGGGTGGACACCACGCAGTTCTCGCACGGCTCCTCGGAGCAGCGGCAGAAGTGGTACACCGCCGGGTACCGGAGCGGGAACCCGGCGCAGTGCGGGACGTTCGACACCGACGACCTGGGCTGACGACGACCGGGCCGACGACGACCGGGGCCGACCCGGTCCGAGGGCGGAGAACGACGAGGGGGGCGCCCCACCGCACCCGCGGGGCGCCCCCTCCGCTTCCCGCTAGGCCACGTCCGCGTGGCTCGGGTGGACCGCCGCGGCGCGGGCCTGTGCCGCGGCGCGGAAGGTCGACCTGGTGGCGCGCGGCGGGACGCCGTTCACGTCCTCGGTGCTGATCGCGTAGCTCGCGGTCACCCAGGCGAGCGCGTCGGCGTTGCGGTCCAGCGCCGTGCGGTCGAGGTTGGCCAGGGTGTCGCCGGGGCCGTGGTAATTCGGGTCGAACGCGGCCCCCGCCTCGCCGCCCCACTTCGCGGCCTGGTCGTCGGTCTTCTTCCCCTCGGCCCCGGTGAACAGGCCGCCCGCCGGGATGCCCTGGGCGATGAACTCGCCGTAGTCCGAGCGCCCGTCGAAGTCGGTGCCCTCCACCTCGACCCCCTTGGCGGCGGCCAGGTAGTCGGTGAACGCCTGCTCGACCTGCGCGGAGCCGTGCGGGCCGGGGCCCGCGCCGACGCCGTCCGAGTCGTCGCCGTCGTAGACGAAGTACGCGGCGTTCGGCGAGCCGATCATGTCGAAGTTCAGGTACAGCGCGATGTCCAGCTGCTGCTCGAAGTCCAGCGCCCGCACGTACTCGGTGGACCCGACCAGCCCCAGCTCCTCGGCGCCCCACCAGGCGAACCGCACCGCGTTGGTCACCTTGGGCGAGCCGCCGAGCTTGAGCGCGGTCTCCAGCAGGCCGGCCGAGCCGGTGCCGTTGTCGTTGATGCCCGGCCCCTCCTCGACGCTGTCCAGGTGCGCGCCCGCCATCACGACGTTGTCGGAGCGGCCGGTCCTGGTCTGGGCGATGACGTTGCGGGCGACCCGGTTCTCCTCGTGGAACCGCAGGTCCACGGTCACCTGCTGCCCGGCGCGGCCGAACAGCGCGGCGCCGTCCGCCTTGCTCACCCCGCCGGTGGGCACGACGCCCGGCGAGCCGAGGGTGACGCCGGACAGCGGGCCGTCGGCGTTGTTCGCGACGAGCACGGCGACCGCGCCCGCCGCCGCGGCGTTGCGGTGCTTCACGTCGAACGTGCAGGCCCCTCGGCGGATCAGGGCGATCGCGCCGGTGAAGTCCTGCCCGGCGAAGTCGTCCGCCTCGCAGCCGGGGGTGGCGTCCTCGGGCACGGCCCGCAGCGGGCCGGTGAGGCCGCCGACGGGCGTCTGCGGCGACTCCTCCAGCGCCAGCGCCTCGTACTCGTCGCCGCCGACCGCGGCCGTGGCCGCGTCGTAGATCTGGACGGGGTAGGTGAACTGCGGCGTGGTCACCTCGTACCCGGCGCCGCGCAGCTTGCCGACGACGTAGTCGACGCTGGCGTCGTAGCCGGGGGTGCCGACGGCGCGGTTGCCGTCGTTGCGGTCGGCGATGCGCTGGAGGGCGATCAGGTGCCGGTTGACGCCGTCGACCCCGACCTCCCTCGTGAGCTTCTTCGCCAGTGCGGGGCCGTCCGGACCGGCCGGGGCGGCGGTCGCGGTCGGAACGGCTACCAGCGCGAGGGAAGCCGACGCGGCGATGGCCACCGCGCGTCGGACTCCGTTCTTTGCTGACATGGGGTCGTCCCCTTCACTCGGATTGCGGCACCCTCCTAAACCCGGTGGCGGGCCCGCAATCCTTCGGCCGGGGGTTTCTTCACGCGATGAGCAGTTCTGCGCACGCTGCGTGTCCCTCGACCGTGGGATTCCACGTCGGGCGGGTGAACTGCTCGCGGGTCACCAGGAGCCGGATCTCGGTGACCGCCTCGCCCCGGCGCACGGCGCGCTTGGTGCCGTCGGGCCGGTAGCCGAGCTTGCGGCTGACGGCGAGCGACGCCGCGTTGTCCTCCCACGCGGCCGAGCGCGCCTGGACCGCGCCCAGGTGGTCGAAGGCGTACGCGAGGACGGCGGCGCGCATCTCCGTGCCCAGGCCCGCTCCCTGGTGCCGCAGGCCGAGCCACGAGCCGGTCATGACCTCGCGGGTGGCGGCGAAGTCCTTGGCCTCCGCGGTCTGCGTGCCGATCACCCGGCCGTCCAGGCGCACCAGGAAGTTCAGCGACCAGTCGTCCGGGGTGAGCGCGGCGCGCAGCCGCCAGTGGTGCTGGAGGGTGCTGGTGGCCAGCCGGTCGGCGGGCGCGTCGGTCCACGGGAAGGCGAACGGCATGTACTCCGGCGGGTGGACGCCCCGCTGCGCCTCGGCGGCGAGCTCGAGCAGGCCCGCGTCGTCGTCCGGGCGCAGTTCGAGCCGGGGCGTGGTGATGACGAGGTCGTGGAAGGGCCAGGGGTTCATGCCTGGATGGTGCCTCGTCGAAGATCGGATTACCGTTGATTTCCATGCGTGCGATCACCCTGAGTGAGTTCGGTGGGCCCGAGGTGCTCCAGTGGTCGGAGGTGCGGGACCCCGCACCCGGCCCCGGCGAGGTGCTGCTGGACGTGGCGGCCACCGCCGTGAACCGGGCCGACCTGCTCCAGCGCAAGGGGCACTACCCGCCGCCGCGCGGCGCGTCCGAGGTGCTGGGGCTGGAGTGCTCCGGCGTGGTGGCCGCGCTGGGGCCGGGCGTCGAGGGCTGGTCGGTGGGCGACGAGGTGTGCGCGCTGCTGGCGGGCGGCGGGTACGCGGAGCGGGTCGTCGTGCCCGCCGCGCAGCTGCTGCCGGTGCCCGAGGGCGTGGACCTGGTGACGGCGGCGGCGCTGCCCGAGGTGGCGTGCACGGTGTGGTCGAACGTGGTGGTGCTGGCCGGGCTGCGGGCCGGGGAGACGCTGCTGGTGCACGGCGGCGCGGGCGGGATCGGCACGCACGCGATCCAGGTCGGGAAGGCGCTGGGGGCGCGGGTCGCGGTGACCGCCGGGTCGGCGGAGCGGCTGGCGCGGTGCGCGGAGCTGGGCGCGGACGTGCTGGTGGACTACCGGGAGCAGGACTTCGTCGAGGTGGTCGGCGCGGCGGACGTGGTGCTGGACAACATGGGCGCGTCGTACCTCGGGCGGAACGTGGACGTGCTCGCGCCGGACGGCAGGCTCGTGGTGATCGGGATGCAGGGCGGGGCCAGGGGCGAGCTGGACCTGGGGAAGATGCTGGGCAAGCGGGCCTCGCTGATCGCGACGGGGCTGCGGCACCGGCCGGTGGAGGGGCGGACCGGCAAGGGCGCGGTCGTGGCGGCGGTGCGCGAGGGGCTGTGGCCGCTGGTCGCGGACGGGCGGGTGCGGCCGGTGGTGCACGAGGTGCTGCCGCTGGAGCGCGCGGCCGACGCGCACCGGGCGCTGGAGGGCGGCGGGGCGGTGTTCGGGAAGCTGGTGCTGGCCACGGGCTGAGGGGCCCGACGGGGCACCGGGACCGGCCCCTCCGGTGCCCCCGGAGTCCTTCTGCCGGGGCGGTGGCGCCGCCTACCTTCGGAGATGATCACCGGAGGC
>NZ_JBQGCX010000513.1:0-1736 GCF_052038725.1 Actinosynnema sp. | reverse complement strand
GCCGCTGACGCCGGGCACGGCCCTGACCTCGGCCAGCGCGGACTCCGGGATGCTGCTCAGCTCGGAGGCGTCCCCGTTGACCTGGGCGGACACCGCGACGTTGCGGGAACTCTTGGCGTACTCCTCGCGGCTGCCTGCGTCGATGGCGTCGCCGAGCACGAGGGTGCCGGTGACGAAGGCGACGCCCAGCGCGATCGCGATCGAGGAGAGCACGAGCCGCGCGGTGCGGGCCCGCAGCCCCGCGATGATCGTGCGCAGCATCAGGCCCCCAGGTTCTTCAGGGCGGCGAGGACGGTGTCGGCGGTGGGGGCGGTGATGTCGCCCGCGAGGTGGCCGTCGGCCAGCAGCACGACGCGGTCCGCGTAGGAGGCGGCGACCGGGTCGTGCGTCACCATGATCACGGTCTGGCCGAGCTTGCGGACCGACATGCGCAGGAAGTCCAGGACCTCGGCGCCGGAGCGCGAGTCCAGGTTGCCGGTGGGCTCGTCGGCGAACACCACGTCGGGCCGGGCGACCAGGGCGCGGGCGCAGGCCACGCGCTGCTGCTGGCCGCCGGACAGCTCGGTCGGCTTGTGCTTGAGGCGGTCGCGCAGGCCGAGCACCTCGACGATGGTGTCGAACCACTCCCGGTCGGGCTTGCGGCCCGCGAGCTCCAGGCCGAGCAGGATGTTCTGCTCCGCGGTGAGCGTCGGCAGGAGGTTGAACGACTGGAAGACGAACCCGACCCGGTCGCGGCGGAGCTTGGTGAGGTCCTTGTCGCCCAGGCCGGTGATCTCGGCGCCGCCGACGCGCACCTGGCCGCCGTCCACGTCGTCCAGGCCCGCCAGGCAGTGCATGAGGGTGGACTTGCCCGAACCCGAGGGGCCCATGATCGCGGTGAACCGGCCCGCCTCGAAGGCGACGGTGACCCCGGCCAGCGCGTGCACCGCGGTGTCGCCCTTGCCGTACACCTTGACCAGGCCGGTCGCCTCCACGGCGGTCCGGGTTCCGACGTCGGACACGACTGCGGACATGGTTGTGCTCCCTGGGGTCGGGGCGCCTGCGGGCCGGGTCCGCTCACCGCGTTCCCGTGCGTCCGCCGCGCTTCTGGCTGACGGGGAGAACGCTAGGGCCGGGCGGTGTGCGCGGGCGTCGCCTCGGCGGCGGGTGCGCGATCAGACCCCCGGTGGGGAGGGCGGTCCCCCTGCGGGATGACCGGGGGACGGTCGGGCTCATCCCCCGGTGGCACCGGCTACCCGGTGACGTCCAGCAGCCCCCGCTCGAACGCGATCGCGACCGCCTCGCCGCGCCTGCCCGCGCCGAGCTTGGCCATGATGCGGGTGAGGTGCACGCTCACCGTCTTCTCGCTGATCACCAGCTCCTCGCCGACCTCGCGGTTGGTGCGCCCGAGCGCCACCAGCGCCAGCACCGAGCGCTCGCGCGGGGTGAACGGGTCCACCTGGCCGCCGGGCACCTCGCCGCGCAGCACGACCCGGCCGCGCCGGGCGCTCTGCCGCACCGCGTCGCGCAGCGGGCGCGCCCCGAGCAGCTCGGCCGCGGTGTCGGCGGCCTTGAGCAGGGTCGCGGCCTGCTCCCGCTGCCCGCGCGCCAGGGCGGTCTCGGCCGCGCGCCACCGGCACACCGCCTGCTCGTGGACGTCCCCGTGCAGCTCGGCGGCGACCAGCCACGGCCCGGTGACCACCCCGCCGTCGAGCCGGTCCTCCTCGGCGTCCACGCGCGCCAGCCAGGCCGCCGCG
>NZ_JBQGCX010000512.1:0-6647 GCF_052038725.1 Actinosynnema sp. | reverse complement strand
CCGCGCGGCTCGTCCAGCCTCCCGGCGCGCGGCGGCTCGTCGCGCCCGCGGTCGGCGCGCACCGGCGCGGTGCGCTCCGTGGGCGGCGCCACGTTCCGGATCGGCGGTCGGCTCCGCGCGCCCTCGGGCGGACGGCTCCTGGCGCCCTCGGGCAGCGGCCTGCCGCCCTCCGGGGGCGTCTGCCTGCCGTCGCGCTCGCCCTCCACCGGGCCGCGCCTGGGCGGGAGCCGGTCCCCGCCGGCGGGCGCTCTGCGCGCGGAGGGGTCCCGTGGCGGGACGGGGCGCCTCCCGAACCCGTCGGGGTCGCCCTGCCTCGGCGGCCGGTTGTCCACTCGCACTCCCTCCCTCTTCGCACCGGTACACCCCTGGTGACGCACCGGAGGGGCTCCGGGTTGCGCCCATAGAGTGGCACAGCGCGCTGCGCGAGCGGTGCTACCGCCTTGTTACGGCCTTTGGCCAGGTGAGCGGACCGATTGTGAACCTCCCCATGCGCGCTTCGTAGACTGTGCCCCCGTGCTGACCATGCAGGACGCGCTGCTCGCGCTGACCAGGTACTGGACCGAACGGGGTTGCGTCGTCGTGCAGCCCTACAACACCGAGGTCGGGGCGGGGACGCTCAACCCCGCGACCGTGCTGCGCGTGCTCGGTCCCGAGCCGTGGCGGGTGTCCTACGTGGAGCCCAGCGTGCGGCCCGACGACGCCCGCTACGGCGAGAACCCCAACCGGCTCCAGACCCACACCCAGTTCCAGGTCATCCTCAAGCCCGACCCCGGCAACCCCCAGGAGCTGTACCTGGGCAGCCTCGCCGCGCTCGGCATCGACGTGCGCGCCCACGACGTGCGGTTCGTCGAGGACAACTGGGCCTCGCCCGCGCTCGGCGCGTGGGGCCTGGGCTGGGAGGTCTGGCTGGACGGCCTGGAGATCACCCAGTTCACGTACTTCCAGCAGGCGGGCGGCATGTCGCTCGACCCGGTGTCGGTGGAGATCACCTACGGCATCGAGCGGATCATGATGGCGCTGCAGGGCGTGTCCCACTTCAAGGACATCGCCTACGCGCCCGGCATCTCCTACGGCGAGGCGTTCGGCCAGGCCGAGTACGAGATGAGCCGCTACTACCTGGACGACGCGGACGTCGAGGCGAACAAGCGGCTGTTCGAGGAGTACGCCTCCGAGGCCAGGCGGATGCTGGACGCCCGCCTGCCCGTGCCCGCGCACAACTACGTGCTCAAGTGCTCGCACACGTTCAACGTGCTCGACGCGCGCGGCGCGATCAGCACCACGGAGCGGGCGCGCGCGTTCGCCAGGATGCGCGGGCTGGCCCGCGAGGTGTCGCAGCTGTGGGCGGCCCGCCGCGAGGAGCAGGGGCACCCGCTCGGCCTGGTCGAGGCGCTGCCCGCCGCGCCCAAGCCGACCTCCTTCGCCGACGTCGACGGCGCGCGCACGCTGCTGTTCGAGATCGGCACCGAGGAGCTGCCGCCGCACGAGGTGACCCGCACCACGCAGGCCGTGCGCGAGGCGGTCGCCGCCAAGCTCGGCGCGACCAGGCTCGCCACCGGCGAGGTCGCCGCGCACGGCACGCCCCGGCGCGTGGTCGTCGTGGTGCCGGACGTGCAGCCGCGCGAGCCCGACGCCGAGCGCACCGCGCGCGGCCCCCGCGTCTCGGCCGCGTTCGACGCCGACGGCAACCCCACCAAGGCCGCGCAGGGCTTCGCGCGCGGGCAGGGCGTCGACGTGTCCGAGCTGGGCCGCGTGGTCGAGAACGGCGTCGAGCACGTCGCGCTGACCAGGACCGTCGCCGGTCGCGGCGCGGTCGAGGTGCTCAGCGGGGTGCTCGGCGAGGTCGTGACCGAGCTGCGCGCCGAGAAGAACATGAAGTGGAGCGACCCGAAGCTGTCGTTCACCCGCCCCGTGCGCTGGCTGCTCGCCCTGCTCGGCGACACCCCGGTGCCGGTGGTGGCGTCCGCGCTGGCCTCCGGGACCACCACGCGGGTGCACCGCACCGCCGACCAGCCCGTGGTGGAGGTCTCCTCCGCCGACGGCTACCGGGAGTTCCTGGCCGGGCACGGCGTGGTGCTGTCCGCCGACGACCGGCGCGCCGAGATCGTGCGCAGGGCGCAGGAGCTGGCCGCGTCGGTCGGCGGCTCGGTGGACCTGGACGGCGTGCTGGACGAGGTGACCAACCTGGTCGAGCAGCCGACCCCGATCCTGGGGTCGTTCAACGCCGACTACCTGGAGCTGCCCGCGCAGATCCTCACCACGGTGATGCGCAAGCACCAGCGGTACCTGCCGGTCCGGGCCGCCGACGGCTCGCTGCTGCCGCACTTCGTGGCCGTCGCCAACGGCGAGGTCGACGAGGACCTGGTGCGCGCGGGCAACGAGGCCGTGCTGCGGGCCCGCTACGAGGACGCCGCGTTCTTCTGGCGCGCCGACCTGCGCACGCCGCTGGAGACGATGAAGGCCGGGCTGGACAAGCTCACCTTCGCCGACAAGCTCGGCTCCATGTCCGACCGCAGCGCCCGCATCGCCGCGCTCGCCGAACGGCTCGCCGAGGTCGTCGGCGCGGGCGACGACACGCTGCGCCGGGCCGGCGAGCTGGCCAAGTTCGACCTCGGCTCGCAGATGGTCATCGAGCTGTCCAGCCTCGCCGGGACCATGGCCCGCGAGTACGCGGTCCGCGCGGGCGAGACCCCCGAGGTGGCGCAGGCGCTGTACGAGATGGAGCTGCCCCGCTCCGCCGGTGACGCGACGCCCGCGTCCACTGCGGGCGCGCTGCTCTCCCTCGGCGACCGGTTCGACCTGCTCGCGGGCCTGTTCGCCACCGGGGCCAACCCGACCGGCAGCTCCGACCCGTTCGGCCTGCGGCGGGCCGCGCTCGGCGCGGTGAGCGTGCTGCGGCACTTCCCCGAGCTGCGCGCCATCACCCTGCCCGCGGCGCTGGAGCTGGCCGCCGCGGGCCTGCCCGAGGGCGTCGCGCTGTCCGACGAGGCCCTCGAGGGCGCGCGGGAGTTCGCGGTCCGCCGGTACGAGCAGCAGTTGCTCGACGCCGGGCACGACCACCGCCACGTCAACGCCGTGCTCGTGCTGGCCGACGCGCCCGCCGTCGCGGACGAGACCCTGGCCGAGCTGACCGCGCTGGTCGGCGACGAGGCGTTCACCGCGCTCGTGGCCGCGCTGCAGCGGGTCCGCCGGATCGTGCCCGCGGGCACCTCGGGCGGCTACGACCCGAGCGCCCTGCGCGAGCCCGCCGAGCTGGCGCTGCACGAGGCGCTCGGCTCGGTCAAGCCGGACGGCGAGGGCCTCGCGGCCTTCGTCGCCGCCGCCGCGCCGCTCACCGGGCCGGTCAACCGGTTCTTCGACGACGTGCTGGTGATGGCCGAGGAGCCCGAGCTGCGGGCCGCCCGCCTCGGCCTGCTGGCGACCATCCGCGACCTGGCCGCGCCCGTGCTGGCCTGGCAGGAGCTGCCGTCCTGACCTGAGCGCGGTCCTGGCGCGAGCGGCCCCCGCGCTGCGCAGCAGTGCGGGGGCCGGCAGCCGGTGCACCTCGGCCCTCGCTGCGGCTCAGCGGGTGTGTTCTTCTTCGGCCAGCGGCCCCGCACTCCAGGAGTGCGGGGCCGCGCGCCGGTCGAGGGGGAGCTAGATCAGCCCGCCGCCCCTGGTCACCGCGCCCTAGGCGTCGACGATGCCGTGGCCGTAGAAGCCGTTGAACTTCGCGTCGCCCACGCAGGTCGCGTCGAACTCGGCCGAGCGGCCGACGTTCACGTACGACACCGTCCTGGGCACCGGGCACGGCCGCTTGGTCGCGGTCCCGGTCAGCACGGTCTTCACCTTGTCCGGAGCCATGGTCAGCGTGCCGGGGTGCTTCTTGTCGTTCTTGCCGTACTGGCTGACCACCAGCGCGGCCACGCCGGACGCGTGCGGGGCGGCCATCGAGGTGCCCTGCAGGAACTGGTAGTACGCGCAGGTCCCGGTCGAGCAGTCCTTCTTGACGCCCGCCGACTCACCGGCCGGGGTGAGGTTGCCGTCCGCGTCGATCGCGCCGTCGGCCAGGGCCACGTTGCGCGGGTAGGTCGACAGGACCAGGTTCTCGTTCGTGCGGTACCAGTCGGTGCCCAGGCCGTCGCGGAAGTACCCGCCGGGCGCGGACAGCTCGGTCTGCTCGGTGCCGTAGTTCGAGAAGTCGGCCTTCGTCAGCGACGGGCCGAGCGCCGACACCGAGATGACGTGGTCGCCCTCGGTCGGCAGGTTCAGGCAGCTGGAGTCCACCGGGCGCGGCCGGGCGTGGCCGGGCGGGTAGTTCGGGCTGACCACGTCGGTCCTCGGGTTGCCGAGGTCCTCGTGGTTGTTGCCGCCGGCGC
The DNA here is from genome assembly GCF_052038725.1 of Actinosynnema sp. NCBI lineage: Bacteria > Bacillati > Actinomycetota > Actinomycetes > Pseudonocardiales > Pseudonocardiaceae > Actinosynnema > Actinosynnema sp. The sequence continues at coordinate 2,292 of NZ_JBQGCX010000512.1, read as the reverse complement.
CGATCAGCGTGACGCCCTTGCCGTGCGCGTAGTTCAGGGCGCGCTGCACCGCGGTGATGGTGGTGCGCTGCTCCAGCTGCTCCTCGGCGGTGGCCGTGGGGTCGTTGCCGCAGTTCATGTACCACGGGTCGACGTAGAAGGACATGTTCACCACGTCCAGGCCCGCGTCCGCGCTGTAGGTGAGCGCGTCGACGACCGGCTGCAGGAAGAACGTGCCCGAGTCCTGGCCCGCCCGCACGTTCACCAGGGTGACGTTCGGGGCGACGCCGGAGACGCCGGAGCCGTTGGCCGCCGCGCCGATGGTGCCCGCGACGTGCGTGCCGTGGCCGCCGTCGTCGTGGTCCGCCGGGTCGACGCAGCCCCGGAACTCGCACGGGCCGTCGAACTCGCCGCCGTCCGCGTCGTAGGGCAGGTCGACGGTGAAGTTGCGGGACAGCTCGCGGTCGAAGTTCGGCGCGATGTCCGGGTGGTTGCCGTCGACGCCGGTGTCGATCACGCCGACCTTGACCCGCTTGTCGCCGGGCTGCTTGGCGCGGGCGATGTCGGAGCGCACCGCGCGCAGGCCCCACAGGTCGCTGTCCAGCGGGTCCAGACCGGCCTGGGCGGCGGTGGCCTCGCGGGACGCGGAAGGGGCCTTCGCCGCGCCCAGCGCGGTGTTCTCCTTCTCCACGTCGGACCACTCGCGGTTGCCTGCGGAACCGGGCGTGCGGCCGATCGGCTTGGCCGTGGCCGCGCCCAGCACCGACGGCGAGGCGGAGACGCGCCCGGCGAAACCGGACTCCGGCGCCCGCACGACCAGCATCCCGACCGCGCTGTTCTCGCGGACCAGGTGGCCGCCCGCAGCGCGCACCGCCGCGACCGCGGCGTCCCGGCTGGCCCCGTCCTCGACCAGCACGGTGTACTCGGTGGTGGCCTGCTCGGCGGCGGCGGGCGTCGTCGCGGCGGCGACGAGTGCGGCGGCTCCCACCAGCACCAGCGCGGGGTGGGCGATTCTGCGTGATCTCACCTGAGCTGTCTCCTCACACCCGTTCGACGTCGGGTCGGGCGTCACCTTGACACAGAAAGCGATCGTGGTCAGGGTCCGTTCGTCGGACACCGAAGCGTAGTGGGGTATGCACCCTGAGTGATTTGCCCACGGTGGGTAACAATTCTCCGACCTGCGGCGATGTCGCGTGGAAGGTCATGGACGGCCTCGGCGGGGCAGCGCTGGACCGGTCGGCCGCACCCCGCTGCCCGGCCCGCGCCCCTGGTCGGGGAAGGTGGCTTCGGAATCCCGCCCACCCGTGCGGGTGAACGCGCGAGGGGTTGGCTTGATGCGAAGGCTCGGGAGGGCGCTCTGCGCCGGACTGCCCGCGCTGCTGCTCGCGGCCTGCGGGGGGACCGCCGGACCGCCGGAGCGCCCGACCAGGCCGCTCGTCGGCGTGATCCTGCCCGACACCGAGTCCTCCGCCCGCTGGGAGGAGCAGGACCGGCCGCAGCTCCTGCGCGCCCTGGAGGCCGAGGGGCTCGACCCGGTCGTCGAGAACGCCCGCAACGACGAGTTCCGGTTCGCCAGCATCGCCGACGACCTGATCGCCAGGGGCGTCGCGGTCCTGCTGATCACCCCGCTGACCCCCGAGGGCGGGGCCACCGTCGAGCACAAGGCGCGCAAGGCGGGCATCCCCGTCATCGACTACGACCGGTTCAGCGTCGGCGGGGCCGCCGACTACCACGTGTCCTTCGACAACGAGGCCGTCGGCGAGCTCCAGGCGCGCGGGCTCGTGGACTGCCTGGGGGACCGGCGGGGCGCGCGGGTCATCGAGCTGCAGGGCGCGCCGCAGGACAACAACGCCATGCAGTTCGCCGACGGGCAGCGCCGCGTCCTCGGCCCCCGCTACGAGCGCGGCGACTACCGGCTCGCGGCCAGCACGAGCGCCGACCGCTGGGACCCGCTGCTCGGGCGGGCCCGGTTCGAGCAGGCGCTCAACGACAGCGGCGGGCGAGTCGACGGGGTCCTCGCGGCCAACGACCGGCTCGCCGCCGCCGCCATCCAGGTGCTGCGCGCCAGGGGACTGGCCGGGAAGGTGCCGGTGACCGGGCAGGACGCCACGGTGGACGGGTTGCGCGCGGTGCTGCGCGGCGAGCAGTGCATGACGGTGCACAAGTCCATCCGGGACGAGGCGGAGGCGGCGGCCCGGCTCGCCTCGGCGCTCGCGGACGGGGACGTGGCGCGCGCGGACGCGCTGGCGAGCGCGACCACCGAGGACCCGACGAACGGGCGCCGGGTGAAGGCGGTGCTGCTGGGGGCGGTGC
>NZ_JBQGCX010000511.1:0-5431 GCF_052038725.1 Actinosynnema sp. | reverse complement strand
ATCACCTACGCGCCCGTCGAGTCGCCCGCGCCGCTGTACTCGGCGGCCGAGCAGCTCTTCGGCAAGGAGCCGGGCACCCTCATGGCGCTGGCCACCGCCTGCGCCACCGCCGTCGACTTCGACGTGGCGGGCGTGCGGGAGCTGGACCTGCGCGGCGGGCGCGCGCACCCGGTGTCGCAGGCGGTGCCGTTCGTCCAGGCGATCGTCGACGCCGCCCGCGCCCACCTCGGCGTCCACCTCGACGGGGCGGACCCCGGCGGTGCGGCGCTCGACCCGGCCTTCACCGCCGAGGAGCACCTGCAGAGCGCGGTCATGAAGGTCGTGCAGCGGGCCTGCGAGGACGTCGCCCTGCGCAACGTCCGCGCCCTGCTCGACCTCGGCGGCGTCGACCCGCGCCAGGCCTACCTGTCGATGAGCGGCGGGTTCGCGCTCAACTGCCCGACGAACACCTTCCTGCTCGACGAGTTCGGCTTCCTCGGCCTGCTGACCCCGCCGTGCGCCAACGACTCCGGCCAGTCCTACGGCCTGGGCCTGCTCGGCTTCCTCGGCGACGGCACCCTCCGCGCCGCCGGGCACGAGCTGCGCGACGCCTACCGGGGCGCCCCCGCCCGCGACCTGGACGCGGCGCTCGCGGAGTTCGCCGACCACGTGCTGGAGGTGTCGGACTTCTCGCCCGAGCGGTTCGTCCGCGACGTCACCGCCGCCCCGCTGGCCTGGGTCGACGGGGAGGCGGAGATCGGCCCGCGCGCCCTGTGCCACCGCAGCCTGCTGGGCGACCCGCGCTCGGCCGACACCAAGCGGCTGCTCAACGAGCACAAGCAGCGCCAGTGGTGGCGGCCCGTCGCCCCGGTCGTCCTGGCCGAGCACGCCCACGCCTGGTTCGACTGCCCGCGCCCCTCGCCGTACATGCTGGAGGCGGTGCGGGTGCGACCCGAGGTGCTGGACCGGGTGCCCGCGATCGCCCACCTCGACGGCACCGCGCGGCACCAGACCGTCACCGAGGCGACCAACCCGCTCCTGCACCGCGCGCTCAGCGCGTTCCACGCCGAGACCGGCGTCCCGGTGCTGTGCAACACCTCGCTCAACGACCGGGGCGAGCCCATCGCCGACACCGTCGCCGAAGCGCTCGTGCTCTGCCTCAGAAAGGGCATCGGGGTGCTCTACGCGAACGGCCGCAGGATCGCGCTGCGGATCGACCCCGGACAATCGTCGAGACCCCCGCGAATGCGCCGCGAGCATTTGTTCGCGAACCAGGAGGCGGATCGGGACGAGGCGTGGGACCGGTGGATCGGGGCGGGGTACACCGAAAGCGCGATGTACCTCATGACGCAACTCCCGCAAATGCGGTCCGAACCCGATCCGGGCGCGTCGGCCGACCTCAACGCGCTCGCCGACTACATTGGCTCGGTCGACCCCGCGTTCCAGTTCTGGGTCGACGAGTTCCGGCGCGACCAGGGACCTGGCGCGCAGTTCCCACCCGGAGGGCGTGGCAGATGAGCGGGCAGACCGGACTGCTCCGGCGGGCGAACTTCCGCAACCTGTGGCTCGGCCAGACGCTGTCGATGTTCGGGGCCGAGATCACCGCGGGCGTGATCCCGCTGCTCGCGGCGCTGACCCTGGACGCCACCGTGCTCCAGATGGGCGTGCTCTCGGCCGTCACGTTCCTGCCGTACGTGCTGATCAGCCTGTTCGTCGGGGTGTGGCTCGACCGGCTGCCCAAGCGGCGGGTCATCGTCGGCGCCGACCTCGCCCGCGGCCTGCTGCTGCTGCTCATCCCCCTCGCGAGCGTGCTCGGCCTGCTCGTCGGGGTGGGGACGGTGGTGGCCGACATCGGCGGCGCGGCGATCCTGCCCGGCGTGGTCGACCGCGCCGACCTGGTCGACGGCAACGGCAAGCTGGAGATCAGCAGCAACGCCTCGCGGATGGCGGGCGAGGCCGTGGGCGGCGCGCTCGTGCAGGTGCTCACCGCGCCGTTCGCGCTGCTGTTCAACACCGCCTCCTCCCTGGCGTCCGCGCTGTTCACGCTGCGGGTGCGGGTGCGGGAGGAGGACGTCGAGCCCGACGACGAGCTGGAGGACGCCACCAGGGCGGGCTTCTGGGGGGAGATCGGCGAGGGCCTGCGCTTCGTCTTCGGCAACCCGGTCGTGCGCACCCTGGCGATCACGGCCCTGCTGTTCAACCTGTTCACGTTCTTCATCGAGCCGGTGTTCCTGATCTTCATCACCCGCACGCTGGGCCTGGAGCCGATCTACATCGGCCTGATCCTGTCCTCGTCCGGCGTGGGCGGCGTGGTCGGCGCGCTGGTGTCCGGCCGGGTCTCGCGCAGGCTCCCCCTCGGCAGGCTGCTCGTGCTCACCCAGTGGCTGGCGGGCGGCGCGTCGCTGCTGATCCCGGTCGCGACGCTGGTGCCCAAGCCCGCCGCGGTGGTCCTCATCGTGGTCATGCACTTCGTCGACGCGGTCATGGTGATCGTCTACAACGTCAACCAGCGCAGCTACCGCAGCGCCGTCACCCCCGACCACCTCCAGGGCCGGATGAACGCCGCGATCCGCATGATCGTGATGGGGGTGTGCCCGGTGGGCGCGCTGCTGGGCGGCGTGGTCGGCGACGTCCTCAGCGCCACGACGGCCCTGGTCATCGGCTCGATCGGCATCCTCAGCTCCGGCGCCTACATCGCCTGCACCCGCATCCGCCACGTCCGCGAGGTCCCCACCGCCGCCCCCGAGGCCTGACCCGCGCGGCCCCGCCCGACGCGCGGGCGGGGCGCCGCGCGCTCACAGCGCCGAGGCGATGCCCCCGGCCACGGCCTCGCGGTCCACCTTGCCGCTGGGCGTGCGCGGCAGCTCCGGCAGCACGGTGACCGACTGCGGCACCGAGTGCGCGGGCAGCACCGCCTCCAGCGCCCCCATCAGCGCGGACACGTCCAGCTCCGCACCCCGCTCCGGCGTCACCGCCGCCCGCAGCCCCCGCGCGCCCTCCCCGGTCTCCACCACCACGCACACCGCCGCCGCCACACCCGGCTGCTCCAGCAGCCACGCGTCGACCTCCAGCGGGTTCACCCGGTAGCCGCGGATCTTCACGTCGTGGTCCAGCCTGCTCAGGAACTGCACCACCCCCCGCTCCACCCGCACCAGGTCGCCGGTGCGGAACGCCCGCTCGTGCCCGTGCGGCGTGGTCGGCACGGCGGTGTAGCGGGCCGCGTTCAGCTCCTCCTGGTTCAGGTAGCCCAGCGCCAGCGGCAGGCCCGCCACCAGCAGCTCGCCCACCTCGGGCGTCGCCGGGTCCACCGGGTCCACCAGCAGCTCCGTGCCCGGCAGCGGCACCCCGATCGGCGGCAGCGACGGCCACGACGAGCTCGGACCGGTCAGCACGTGCGAGGTGACCATCGCCGACTCGCTCTGCCCGTAGTGGTTGGTCAGCCTGCACCCCGGCAGCCGCGCGAACAGCGCCCGGATCGCCGGGGTGCACAGCAGCTGCTCGCCCGCCGTGTTGACCTCCACCAGCGCCAGGCCCGCCAGCGACTCCTCCGCCGACGCGGCCAGCGCCAGCATGTTCAGCGCCACGTTCGGCAGGAACAGCCGCTCCACCCGGTGCTCGACCAGCCAGTCCAGCAGCTCGAACGGGTCCTGCCGCAGCTCCTCGGGCACGATCAGCAGCGTCCCGCCGCCCCCGAGCGTCCCCAGCACCTCCTGGAACCACACGTCGAAGTTCAGCGGCGCGAACTGCGCGGTGCGCAGGTCCGGGCGGGGGGAGTGGGTGCGCTGCCACTCGGCCATGTTGTCGACGCAGGAGTGCGGCAGCGCCACCCCCTTGGGCCAGCCCGTCGACCCGGACGTGTAGATCACGTACACCGGCAGGTCCGGCGCGCACGCCACCGCCGGGTGCTCCCGACCCGCCCCCGGCTCGGGGATCGGCACCGCCGACTCGACGTAGGCGTCGCCCGCGCTGAGCACCAGCGACGCCGCGCTGTCGGCCAGCATGTGCGCCAGCCGCCTCGGCGGGTACGACGCGTCCAGCGGCACGTACGCCGCGCCCACCGCCGCCACCGCCAGGAACGCCGCCACGACCTCCGCGCCGCGCGCCCCCGTCACCGCCACCCGGTCGCCGGGCCCCACGCCGCGCGCGGCCAGCAGGTGCGCGATCTCGCCCACCCAGCCGTGCAGCCGGGCGTAGGTGAAGGACCGCTCGCCGTCCACCACCGCGACCCGCTCCGACCGCCGGTGCTCCGCCAGCGCCTCCAGCAGGCACGGCGGGTCGGCCGCGCCACCCCACAGCGTCCTCATGCGCCCTCCGCTCCCCGTCCGCCAAGGCCGTGCTCGTGCATGATCCGTCCCAGCTCCGCGGCGGGACCCGACCCCTCGCGCAGGCTGGCGATGATCCGCACCCGCACGTCCCGGTCCTTCTCCTGGCTGAGCTTGAACATCGAGTCCACCGACTCCACGTGGAAGCGGAACGCGCCGACACCGCCCACGATCCGCGCGAAGTGCCCGTGCGACGGCTCGGCCGCCCAGCCCGCGCCGAAGGCGCTCTCGAACAGCTCGGCGGTCCGCTTCACCACCTCCAGGGTCCCGGCCTCGCCGTCGATCGGCTCGACCCGGCCGTGCAGGTGCACCGACACGAAGTCCCAGGTCGGGACCGCGGGCGTGGTGCGGTAGATCGCCGGGGTGATGTAGGCGTGCGGCCCGGTGAACACCAGCACCGCGTGGACGCCGCCCGCCAGCGCCCGCCAGTGCGCGTTCGCCCGGTTGAGGTGCCCCCACAGCGTGCTGCCCGCGAGGTCCCCGGACTGCGGGGCGCCCGGCGCGGCCACCACCGGCAGGTGCGTGGCGTGCGGGACGCGCGGGCCGTTGCTGACCAGCGTGGCCAGCGGGTAGTCGTGGACGACCTGGCGCGCCCGGTCCTCGTCGTCGGCCCGGTACATCGGTGGCACGTGCATGTCGGCTCGCCTACCTGCCCTCGTCGAGGATCGCCCGGACGATCTCGCCCGCCCGGACCGCGGTGGTGGACAGCAGGCCCGCGGACAGCCCGTGCGTCGGCTCGGTCACCGCGCCCTGCAGGTAGATCCCGGCGCGCACCGAGCCGGAGGTGACGACCCGGTGGTCCCGGTCCAGCACCGGCCTGCCCGCCCCGTCCAGCTTGGCCAGGCCCCGCAGCAGCGGCGTCGGGTCGGCGGGCCGGTAGCCGGTGGCGCAGACCACCGCGTCGGCCACGAGCGTGCCCACCACGCCCGTCGGCAGGTACTCCACCTGCACCGCCACCCCGTCGGACCGCTCGCTCACCGAGCGCACCCGCGAGACGTTGACCACGCGCAGCCGCGACGAGCCGGTGACCCGCTCCTGGTAGCGCCGCCGGTACAGCTCCAGCGACAGGTCGGCGTCGACCACCGAGTAGTTCGTGTTCCCGTGGTGGGCCAGCAGCGCCTGCCTGACCG
>NZ_JBQGCX010000510.1:0-4015 GCF_052038725.1 Actinosynnema sp. | reverse complement strand
TCCCCGCGCACGCGGGGGGTGGTCCGTCAGCGCGGCCGGTCAGCCGTGGTCGTGCCCCTCGTGCGGGTCGTGGGCCGGGCCCGACATGGCGCGGCGGGCGTTGGCCTCGGCCGCGCGTTCGAAGCGGTCGCCGGGGTCGGAGACGCTCAGGCCGGAGCCGTTGTCCGTGCCCGCGACCGGGCCCTGGCGCTGCTGGATCACGTGGGTCAGCTCGTGCGCGAGGGTGTGCTTGTCGCCGCCGCCCCGGCCCAGCACGACGTTCGCGCCGGAGGTGTAGGCGCGGGCGCCCAGTTCGGCGGCGGAGCGCTGGGCCGCCGCGCCGGTGTGCACGCGGACGTCGGAGAAGTCGGCGCCCAGCCTGCTCTCCATCTCGCCGCGCAGGGCGGTGTCCATGGGTTTGCCCGACGAGGCGAGCACCTGGTGGGCGGTGGAGCGCTGCACGGGCGGTTCGGGTTCGGCCTCGGCGCGCTGGGCGGCGATCAGGCGGGTGACGGCGGTGTTGCCGATCGAGCGCTGGAGCGACTCGACCTCACCTGGCCCCACCGGGCCGGGGGTGCTCTGCCGCGGGGACTCCGGGCGGCGCACCTGGGTGGTCGCCGGAGCGGGCTTGGGGGACGGCTCCTTGGCGTGCATGGGCCCCACCCTGGCCCAGGCGGGGCTCGGGGCACAGGCCCTGGAGGGCAGCGGCGGGGCACCGTCGCTGCCCTCCCCCGGCGCGGGTCACGCGGCGGAGGTGCTCGTCACCCCCTCCTGCTTCTGGCGCGCGGCGCGCTGGGCGGCCAGCAGGACGCGGCCGGTGTGCTGGAGCGCGGCGTCCATCGCCACCCCGACGAGCAGGGCGGTGCAGGCCAGCCAGATCCAGGCCATGACCACGACCAGGCCGATGATCGAGCCGTAGACCCGGTCGTAGGACCCCGCGTAGGCCGCGTACACGCCGACGCCGAACGTGGCCACCAGGCACAGGACCAGGGCCAGGAGCGCGCCCGGCGTGATGCCGAGCCTGCCCGGCCTGCGGGTGGCCGGGGGCGCCGCGAACAGCAGCCGCACCGCGCACCCGGCCAGCAGGACCAGCACCGGCCACTTGGCGACGTCCCACAGCTGGACCGTCGACGGACGCACCCCGGCCAGCGCCGCGACCTCGTCGGCGATGTCGCCGGTGAACGCCACCACGCCCACGACCAGGATGAACAGCACCAGGACGCCCAGCGTGAGCCCGACCCGCAGCGGGACGAGCTTCCAGAGCGAGCGGTGCTCCTTGACGCCGTTGCAGGCCGCGCAGGCGCGCAGGAAGGCCCCCGCGAAGCGGTAGGCCGACCAGACCGCCACGAGCAGGCAGGCGGCGGCGAGCGGACCGGCCACCGCCGGGCGCAGGCCGTCGAGCGCGACCACGAGGATGCCGTGCACCCGGCTGGGGGCCAGCGGGGAGATGACGGTCATGACCTTGGAGCGGGTGTCGTCGCCCAGGAACCCGACGAGCGCGACGGGCAGCAGGGCGCCGGAGAGCATCACGAGCACGGTGTAGTGCGTGAGGGCTGCCGCGCGGTCCGAGAGGTGGTGCTCCCGGTACCACACGACGGTTGTGCGGAACACCGTCCACCACGACCTTCTGGGTGGACGCGTAGGTGCTTCGAGAGCCTGGGCCATACCCGAATGATTGCCCGTTCGGAGGATGGGCATGACGGGGGGTTGACCCTGCGGGGTCGCGGGTAGTCGTGGGGCGGGCCCACCTGGGCCGATGTCCGCGGGGGCGGGTCGCCGGCTGGTATAGGGGTGCGGGTGGTTCAGCGGTGGCGCCGGGCGGGTGAGCGGCGGCGTGGGCCGAGTGGCCGAGGGTGTTGAACGGTTGAGGCGAAGGGGCGCGGTGCGGGTGGACGACAGGGCGACGGAACCGGGCGCGGGTGGGGCTGGCGCGGGTGGGCCGGACGGCGGCGGGACGGGCGGGGCCGGGTCCGGTGGGGCCGGCTCCGGCGGTTCGGGCGCGGCCGGGACCGGTGGGCGCGGCCCGAGCGCGGGCGGCGCCGATCCGCACACCGCCCGGTACGCGGGCAACCCGATGGCCGAGCCGAACCCGAAGAACCTCCCCAAGACCCGACCGGCCCCCGCCCAGGAGCAGGACTTCCCGGCCGAGTGGCCCACCGGGGAGAGCGAGTTCGAGGAGGCGGGCGCGACCTGGCGGCAGCCGGGGACCCCGGACCCGAGGCGGGCGGACGCTGATCGGACGGTTGAAAGCGGGCGTTTGGGGCACACCAAGCTTTCGAGTGACACCGCATTTCCGGGTGTCCCCGGCCCGGAGAGTGACACGAGGCAGGCGGAGAGCGCCGGGCGGCCGGGGGACCGAGCAGTGCGGGACGACGAGGCGGGGAAGGGCGAGCGGATCGCCGAGAAGGCGGCCGACGGGACCACCCGGATCGCCGCCCAGACCAGCGCGGCGGCGGCTCAGGCAGCCGCCACCGCGAGCAGCGCGGTCATCCGGGCGGGCGAGAAGGCGAGCCCGGAGGTCACGAGGACGGGAGATGCGGTGAACGAGAGCACCAGCGGCGGGACCGGCCACCGGGCGGACGCGGACGTCACCGCGGCCGAGGGCGCGGCCCAGGTCCACGCGGCCAGCGAGAAGGCCGAGGCCACCGGGCCGAAGGGCACCGGGCCGAAGGGCACGGACCACGGGACCGGCGCCGCCGGGGCCAAGGCCGCCGGCCAGGGCCACGGGACCGGCGCCACCGGAGCCGCTGCGGCTACCGGGACCACCGGCGCCACCGGGACCACCGGGGCCGCTGGGGCCACCGACGCCAAGGCCGCCGAGCGGGGTCACGGGACCGGCGGGAGCGCCGACTCGGCCCTCACCAAGGGCGCGGACCGGGCGGACGCCGCCGTGGCTAAGGCGGGCGACAAGGCCGAGACCGCCGCGAGCGGCCTCGGTGACAAGGCGGACGCTGCGGCCACCCGGTTGGGCGACAAGGCCGACACGGCGGCGGAGCGGATCGGCGAGGGCGCGGGGGCTTCGGCGGCGGGGATCGCCGCGAAGTCCGACGCGACCGCCGGGAAGGTCGCCGCGAAGTCCGAGGAGACCGCCGCGCGCGTCGGCGAGAAGGCCACCGAGACCGCCGCCCAGGTGGGCGACAAGGCCGGTGCGGCTGCCGCCGGGGTGGGCGCCAAGGCCACCGAGACCGGGGAGAAGGCGGGCGAGGCCGCCGTCGCGGCGGGCCGGAAGGCGGGCGCGGCTGCCGCCGGGGTGAGCGAGAAGGCGGGCGAGGCCGCGGCCGGGGTCAGCGGGAAGGCCGCCGCCGCTGCCGCCGGGATCAGCGAGAAGGCGGGCGAGGTCGCCGGGCAGGTGGCCGGGAAGTCCGGTGAGGTCGCGGCGCAGGTGAGCGAGAAGGCAGGCGCCGTCGCCGCCCGCGTGGCCGACCAAGCGGGTGCCACCGCCGCGCAGGTGGGCGAGAAGGCCGCCGCGGCGGCGGCCCGGATCAGCGAGCGGGCCGGGGTCGCGGCCGGTGAGGTCGGGGAGCGGGCGAGCGTCGTCGCGTCCAGGGTCGGCGATCAGGCCGGGGCCGCGGCGGAGCGGTTGCCCGCGTCGGTCAGGGGTGCGATCGCCAAGGCGCGGGAGCACCCGGTGCTGACCGCGTCCGGGTTGATCACGGCGTTGTTGGTGCTGCGGAAGCTGCTGCGAGGAGGTCGCTGATGGCGGGCAAGCTGGTCTACCGGGGGTTCAGCACGGGCGTGAGCCTGCTGGGCGGCTACCTGGCGGGCAAGGTGTTCGGGCAGGTGTGGAAGTTGATCAGTGGCGACCGGATGGCCCCGGAACCCACCCAGCGCGACCGCAGGGAGCGCCCGGGCCGAGTGGCGGGCCTGCATTGCCTATCGGGGAAACTGCACCAGGTGCGGGGGAGCTGCGCGACCGCAGGGAGCGCTCGGGCCGAGCGACGGGCCACTACCAGCCTACCAGGAGAACCAGTTGGACCCGTCGCTCGCGTACCGCCGGCTGCCATAGGTCGCGGTGATCGTATCCGTGGTGGCGCCG
>NZ_JBQGCX010000509.1:0-1922 GCF_052038725.1 Actinosynnema sp. | reverse complement strand
CTCGGCGTCGTCCGCGTCCGCGGGCACCGGCAGCAGCGCCAGCGCCGACCGCAGCCGCTGCCCGGTGCTCGTGGGCACCATCATCCGCGCGGTCAACCGCCCCAGCTCGGTCGTGGCCAGCGCGTCCCCGGAGCGGGTCAGGTAGCCCTGCTCCACCAGGAACCCCACCGCCTCCACCACGACCGACTCGTCGTCGTCGCCCTGGGCGTGCGCGAGCGTCTGCACCCACCACGCCCGCGCGTCCGCCTCCGTGGTCACCCGCCCCTGGAGCACCTCGGCGAGCACGTGGTCGGCCAGGCTCTCCCGGATGCGCGAGTACACCGAGTACCCGGCCACCAACCGCGCCTGCCACGCCGCGCGCTGCGACTCGTCCACCACCAGGTACGACCAGCCCTCGGTCTCCCCGGCCCCGATCCGCCCGGCCCGCCCGAACATCTGGAGCACCGTGGACGTGTCCATCGGCTCCCCGCCGATCGAGCTGTCCCGCACCACGACCGCGCGGGCGGGCAGGTTCACCCCGGCCGCCACCGTCGACGTGGCCACCAGCACGTCCGACTCGCGCGCCCGGAACGCCCGCTCGGCCGCGTGCTTGTGCTCGTAGTCCGAGTAGTGCATCCGCACCCCGACCGCCGCGCACGCCGCCTCCAGCGCGTCCAGGTCGTCCGGCGCGGGCAGCTCGGCCCCGCGCTCGGCGGCGATCGCCATCGCCGTGGACAGCACGTTCCGCTTGGACCCGCAGAACACCAGCACGCTGCCGCCGCCCTCGGTGTGCCGCCCGACCAGGTCCACCGCGACCTGCTCGCGCACCCGCGAGGCCGCCGCGAACCCGGACGTCGCGGGCACCGTCGGCAGCTGCCAGGTCACCTTCGACGGCCGCCACGCGGTCGCCACCATGCGGGCCTGCAACCACTCGGCGACCTCGGCGGCGTTGGTGACCGTTGCCGACAGCCCGACGATCCGCACCGGCGAGTCCGCGCCGCGCACCCGCGCCAGCAGCGCCTCCAGCAGCGCGCCCCGGCCGGGGCTGCCGAGCAGGTGGATCTCGTCCACCACCAGGCAGCCCACCTCGCCCAGCGCCGCCTGCAACGACGCGGCCCGGCACACCGCCTCGAACTTCTCCGTCGTGGCCACCCACAGGTCCGCCGCGCGCACCCGCTCCACGTCCACCGCGTGCTCGCCGGACAGCCGCTCCACCCGCAGGCCCTGCCCGCGCCACGCCCGCAGCTCGCGGTCCAGCTCGTCGGTGAGGGAGCGCTGCGGCACCAGCCAGGCGGCCTTGCGGCCCTCGTCCAGGATCGCCTTCAGGACCGCGAGCATCCCGATGGTGGTCTTGCCCGCGCCGGTGGGGGCGGTGACCAGCAGGTGCTCGTCGGTGTCGACGATCGCGGGCGCGGCCTGGGCCTGCGCCGGGTTCAGCACCGGGAACGGCAGGTAGGGCAACCAGTGCTCGGGCACCAGCTCGGCGGTCGGCGCGGGCGGCGGGGTCGGACCGGGAGGCTCGTGCAGGTCCCAGACCACCTGGAACGCCAGGCGCGCGGCGAGCGCGGCGTCCTCGGCGACCGGCTCGCACGCCTCCGCCACCACGCCGCCCACCTCGGACAGGTGCGCGGTGGCGCGCAGCGGGGCGTCCAGGGAGGTGACGGTCTCCTGCTCCAGCCAGTGCGGCAGCTCCCGGAACGGGACGCCCTCGGAGCGCAGGAGGGTGCGCAGGTCGGCGAAGTCGGGGTGCGCGGGCAGGAGCACCCGCAGGTCGGAGCCGGGTGGGGCGGGCGGGGGCGTGAGGGTGGGGTCGGTGGTCTTGCACCACCACACCGGGACGGCGTCGGCGTCGGCGTCGGCGAGGAGGTGGTGGGGGAGTGCGGGGAACTCCTCGGCTGCGGCGGTGGGGACCGGGGTGGTGGCCAGGATCGCGCGGATGCGGG
>NZ_JBQGCX010000508.1:0-2359 GCF_052038725.1 Actinosynnema sp. | reverse complement strand
GTGTAGCCGATGCAGACCGCGAAGTTCGGCAGCCCCGTCACCATCGCGCCGTGCCACACCACCTGCTCGGCGAGGTCCACCTCGACCCCGTCCACGCGCAGCGTCGTCCCGCCGACGGCCAGCAGCCGCAGGCCCGTCGCCGTCACCAGCACGTCGGCGGGCAGCGTCCGTCCCGACGCGAGCTCGACCCCGTCGGGCACCACGCGGGCGACCCGGTCGGTCACCACCTCGGCCCGCCCCGAGCGCACGGCCGCGAACAGGTCCCCGTCCGGCGCCGCGCACAGCCGCTGGTCCCACGGGTCGTAGGTCGGCGTGAAGTGCTCCGCCACCGTCGTGCGGTCCCCGCCCAGGTGCCGCACCGCCGCGCCCGTCAGCAGCCGCCGCGCCGCCCCGGGGAAGCGTCGGGTCAGCCCGTACGTGCCGACCTGGCGCAGCACGTTGCGGGTCCGCACCAGCCGGTGCGCGAGGGCCGCGGGCAGCACCCGACCGAGACGGCGGGCCGTGCGGTCGGTGCCCGGCACCGCCGCGACCCACGTGGGGGAGCTCTGCAGCATCGTGACGTGCGCGGCGCCCTGCTCGGGGCCCAGCAGGGCCGGGACCAGGGTCACCGCGGTGGCGCCGGAGCCCACCACCACGACCCGGCGGTCGCGGACGTCGAGGTCGGCCGGCCACGCCTGCGGGTGCACGAGCGGCCCCGCGAAGTCCGCCAGCCCGGGGATGTCGGGGGTGTGCGGGCGCGCGTAGTCGTAGTAGCCGGCGCAGCTGTACAGGAACCCGCACGTCATGGTGCGCTCGCGGCCGTCGCGCGGGTCGCGCACCGTGAGCGTCCAAAGCGCGCCCGCGGTGTCGAAGTCGGCGGCCACGACCTGCTGGGAGTACCGCACGAGCCCCGCGACGCCGAGCTCGGCGGCGGTGTCCTCGACGTAGGCGAGGATCGAGGGCCCGTCCGCGAGCGCCCGCTCGCCCGGCCACGGCCGGAACGCGTACCCGAGGGTGTGCATGTCGGAGTCGGAGCGGACGCCGGGGTAGCGGAACAGGTCCCACGTGCCGCCCATGCGCTCCCGCGCCTCCAGCACCACCAGCGTCCGCCCCGGGTGCGCGGTGCGCAGGCGGTGCGCCGCGCCGACCCCGGACAGGCCCGCCCCCACCACCACGACGTCGGCGTGCTCGCTCGCCTCGCCCGGGTGCCCGCTCACCCGGCCAGTGTCGCCCGCGGGGCACCATGGGCCGCACCCGCCCCCGACCACGCGCCGAACCACAGGAGCCCGACGTGCCGCTTCCGCCCTTCGTCTTCGACGGCGCCCGCGCGGTCCTGACCGGCGCCGCCAGCGGCATCGGGGAGCAGCTCGCCGTCGGCCTCGCCGCCCGCGGCGCGCACCTGCTGCTCGTCGACGTCGACGCCGACCGGCTCGACGTCGTCGCCGGGCGCCGGCGGGCCCAGCTTTGGCAGGTGCAGGTCGTCTCCGTGGTCGTCGCCCACGCCGACCCCGACGCCGTCGAGGCGCTCGCCGCCCGGGTCCTCGGCCGCTTCCCGCGCGTCGACCTGCTCCTCAACAACGCCGGCGTCGCGGTCGGCGGGTCGTTCACCGACCTGTCCGCCGCGGAGTTCGACCGGGTGCAGGCGGTCAACTTCCGTGCCCCGGTGGCGCTGTGCCGGGGGCTGCTCGTGCCCGGCGCGCTCGGCCGCGGCGCGCACGTGGTGAACGTGTCCAGCGTGTTCGGGATCGTCGGCCCGCCGGGGCAGTCGGCGTACTCGGCGAGCAAGTTCGCGCTGCGCGGGTTCACCGAGGTGCTGCGCCACGAGCTGCGCCCGCTCGGGATCGGCGTCACGAGCGTGCACCCGGGCGGGGTCCGCACCCGCATCGCCACCAGCGCCCGCCCGGCGGCGTCGCTGGACGCGGCCGAGGCCGAGCGCGGCCGCGCCGCGGCGGACCGGGTGCTCACCTACCCCGCCGGCAGGGCTGCCGAGCGCATCCTCGACGGCGTGCGCCGGCGCCGGCCCCGCGTGCTGGTCGCGGTCACCGCGGTGCTGCCGGACCTGCTCGTGCGGCTGCTGCCCGGCCGGTACTGGTCGGTGATGCGGGTGCTGGCCCCCCGGGACCTGCGCGGCTGAACGGGCAGGATGGTCGCGGGGGCCACCGCCCCGCACCGCGACCGAGAGGGGAACCCGTGTCGATCCGCCAGCGCGTGCTCGTAGGGGGCGCCGCGGTCCTGCTCGTCGGCGGGGCCGGCGTCGGCGGGTACGTCGCCACCGCCCCGCGGTACGCCCCCACCGAGGTCGAGGTGGTCGACACCGCCGACATCCTCTACGAGCCCGACCTGCGCGCCGGGGTGGAGGACGTCCGCTTCCACGCACCCA
>NZ_JBQGCX010000507.1:0-3902 GCF_052038725.1 Actinosynnema sp. | reverse complement strand
TCGCCGCCAGTATGGCACCGCGAGGGCTCCGGCGTCCGGCGGCTAGGGTCGCGGTCATGCCCCTGAAGGACCTGCGCACCCAGCTGTGGCACCTGCGGACCGGCGGCGTCGGCCAGTGGCGGCGGCACCGGGCGCGCCGCGCGGTCCCGCGGATGCCCGCGACCGACGCCACGCAGCCGGCCACCGCCCTGCCCGCGTGGCAGCTCCCGGACCGGGCCCCGCGCCGGGCCCTGCGGGTGGGGATCGTCGCCGACGAGTTCACCGAGCTGTGCCTGCGCCACGCGTGGCACCACGTCCTCCTCACGCCCGGCGGCTGGCAGGAGGCGCTCGCCGACGGCATCGACCTGCTCTTCGTCGAGTCCGCGTGGAACGGCAACGGCGGCGCGTGGAGGTACCAGCTCACCGGCTCCAAGGCCCCCAGCCAGCCGCTGCAGGACCTCGTGCGGCACTGCCGCGACCAGGGCGTGCCGACGGTCTTCTGGAACAAGGAGGACCCGATCCACTTCGAGGACTTCCTGGACACGGCCGCCCTCTTCGACCACGTGCTCACCACCGAGGAGGACCGGGTCGCGGACTACGTCGAGCGGCTGGGCCACGACCGGGTCGCCGTTCTGCCCTTCGCCGCGGCCAGCTGGGTGCACAACCCCGTGCGCCCCACGGGCGGGGCCGCCCGCGACGTCGCCTTCGGCGGCATGTACTACCGCCACCGCTTCCCCGAGCGGCGTGCTCAGATGGACCTGCTGCTCGGCGCCGCCGCCCGCGTCTCGCCCCGGATGACCACGGGCCTGGAGATCTTCTCCCGCTTCCTCGGGACGGACGAGAACTACCAGTTCCCCGACGACCTCGCGGCGCACGTGGTCGGCGAGCTCACCTACCCCCAGATGCTCACCGCCTACCGCGGCTACAAGGTCTTCCTCAACGTCAGCTCGGTGCCCGAGAGCCGCTCGATGTGCCCGCGCCGGCTCTTCGAGATCAGCGCCTGCGCCACCCCGGTCGTCTCGACGCCGACGCCGGCGATCGAGCGCTTCTTCGACGCCGACGCGATGGTCACCGTCACCGAGCCGCAGGAGGCGGAGTGGGTGCTGCGCGGGCTGGTCCGCAACGACCAGTGGCGCGAGCGCCTGGGGCACCGCGCGGCGCGCACGGTGCTGGCGCGCCACACCTACCGGCACCGCGTCGACGAGCTGCTCGGCCTGCTGGGTATGGAGCAGCACCGGGTCGCCGACCCCACCGTCAGCGTCGTCGCCTCGACCCACCGGCCCCAGCAGCTGGACCACCTGCTGGCCCAGGTCGCCGCGCAGGAGGAGGTCGACCCCCAGCTGGTGCTCGTCACGCACGGGTTCGCCGCACCGGCGGACCTCGCCGCGAGGGCGGGTGCGCTGGGCGTGCGCGACCTCGTCCTGGTCGAGGCCGGTGCGGACCTGTCGCTGGGGGAGTGCCTCAACCTGGGCGTCGCCCGCGCCGACGGCGACGTGGTGGCCAAGATGGACGACGACGACCTCTACGGCCCGCACTACCTCGCCGACCAGCTGCGCGCGCTCGACTACAGCGGCGCCGACGTCGTCGGCAAGCAGGCCCACCACATGCTGCTGCGCGGCAGCGGCTGCCTGCTCGTCCGCTTCCCCGAGCGCGAGCACCGGTTCACCGACATGGTCATGGGCCCCACCCTGATGATGCGGCGCGAGCTGCTGGCCGAGCTGCCCTTCGCCACCCTCACCCGCGGCGAGGACACCGACCTGCTCCGACGGGTGCTGCTCCGCGGCGGGCGCATCTACTCGGCCGACCGGTTCGGCTTCGTGCAGGTCCGTGAGGCCTCCGGGCACACGTGGGAGGCGACCGACGCCGAGCTGCTCGCGAACGGCAACGTCGTCGCCTACGGCACGGACGTGCGGCACGCCTTCGTCTGACGCAGCGGCAGGTCAGGACCCATACCACGGCTATAGTCGGGGCGTCTTCTGACGATCCACGACGAAAAGGTCTTATGTCTTCGCGCATCGCCGTCATCGGGCTGGGCTACATCGGGCTGCCCACCGCCGCCATCCTGGCCAGCCACGGCCACCAGGTGGTCGGGGTGGACGTCAACCCCCGTCACGTCGAGGCGGTGAACCGGGGCGAGGTCCCCTTCGTGGAGCCCGACCTGGGCACCCACGTCGCCGGCGCCGTGAGCCAGGGCCACCTCAGCGCGCAGGCCGAGACCCCGGCAGCGGACGTCTACATCATCGCGGTCCCGACCCCGTTCAAGGACGGCTACGAGGCGGACCTGTCCTTCATCGACGCCGCGACCGACGCGATCGTCCCGCACCTGCAGGGCGGTGAGCTGGTCATCCTGGAGTCGACCTCGCCCCCGGGCGCCACCCAGCACCTCGCGGACCGCATCACCGCGGCGCGTCCCGAGCTGACGACCAACGAGGCTTCCAGCGAGGCCAACGTCGACGTCGCGCACTGCCCCGAGCGGGTCCTGCCGGGCCGCGTCATGGTCGAGCTGGTCACCAACGACCGCATCGTCGGCGGCCTCACCCCGCGCGCCGCCCAGCGCGCCAAGGACGTCTACGCGACCTTCTGCACCGCCGAGATCCACCTCACCGACGCGGTCACCGCCGAGATGGCCAAGCTGACGGAGAACTCCTTCCGCGACGTCAACATCGCCTTCGCCAACGAGCTGTCGATCATCGCCGAGCGCCTGGGCATCGACGTCTTCGAGCTCATCGAGCTGGCCAACAAGCACCCGCGCGTCAACATCCTGCAGCCCGGCCCGGGCGTCGGGGGCCACTGCATCGCGGTCGACCCGTGGTTCATCGTCTCCGCCGTGCCCGAGCAGGCCCAGCTCATCCGCACCGCCCGCGAGGTCAACGACTCCAAGCCGGAGTACGTCGTCTCCCAGGTCCTCTCGCACGTCGAGGGCAAGGAGGCGCCCGTCGTCGCCGCCCTCGGCCTGGCCTTCAAGCCCGACATCGACGACATGCGCGAGTCCCCGGCCCTCGACATCACCCGCGAGCTGGCCCGCCGCCTGCCCGGCGGCACGGTGCTGGCCGTGGAGCCCAACGTCGAGGAGCTGCCCGGCCACCTCGACGGGCAGGACAACATCCGGCTCGCCGGTCTGGACGAGGCCGTCGCGCAGGCCGACGTCGTCGCGCTGCTCGTCGACCACCGCGAGTTCAAGGCCTGGGAGCGCGTCGACGGTGTCTCGGTCCCGGTGGTGGACACGCGGGGCGCCTGGCGGTAGAGGGGCCGGCGTCTGCGACGCCCTTGGGCGTGACCGAAGTTCTTCGTCCCGCTCCGTCCCGGGGCGTCGCGGTGGCCGATAGGGTTTCGACGTGGCGCGCAGAGAATTCGACCTCACACCGTACGAGCCTGTCGATGTTCATCACTTCGACTCGTTGACCGACTTCCTGTCGGGTCCCATCCGCGAGGGGGTCTCGGAGATCCGGCTGGGTGGTATGCCGCTCCACGTGAAGTTCCGTCACGTCGGGGCACCGACGACGCTGGTCCACTTCGCTGCGGCACTGCCCGAGGCCGGATGGGACACCTACCCCGTCTTCGCGGGGACGAAGTCGGCATCCGCGGTCGTCGCGAACCACCTGTCGATCTCGGACCCGAACTTCGCGCTCGACGGGCGTCCCACGACCGGGTGGTATGCAGGAAATGTCCACCAGCCGTTGCAGGAGGCCCTCACCGAGGTCGTCCGGCACGCCACGCGGGCGGGCGTCGAGGACCAGGCCGTCCTCGTCGGCTCGTCGGCCGGTGGCTTCGCCTCGCTCTACTACGGCGCCCGTCTTCCTGGATCCGCCTCGGTGTGCGTCAACCCTCGGGTCGAGCTGCTGAACCAGCCATCACAGTTCGAGGACCTCGCCCCGGTCGCCTTCCCGGGACTGACTCAGGACGAGCTGCAGACCAGGGTCGAC
>NZ_JBQGCX010000506.1:0-1555 GCF_052038725.1 Actinosynnema sp. | reverse complement strand
GCGGCAGGTGAAGTTCAAGGGGCTCAGGGCGAGCGCGCTGGAGAAGCTGGAGCTGATCGCCGTCGACCGCGTCCTCAGCGCCGACCAGCTGGCCGACCGGCTCGTGCCGGACTTCGGGCTGGACGCGGACGGCACGCTCGTCCTGGACTACGGTCCGCGCCGGTTCACGGTCGGGTTCGACGAGCACCTGAAGCCGTACGTGCTCGACGGGGGCGGCAACCGCCGCAAGGAGCTGCCCAAGCCGGGCGCGAAGGACGACCCCGAGCTGGCGCCTGCGGCGCACCGCAGGTTCGCGGCGCTGAAGAAGGACGTGCGCACCTCGGCGGCGGACCAGATCGTCCGCCTGGAGAACGCGATGGTGGTGGGCAGGCGCTGGACGACCGCCGAGTTCACCACCCTGCTGGCCGGGCACCCGCTGCTGCGCCACGTGGTGCGCCGCCTGGTGTGGCTTGCGGAGCGGCCCGCCGAGGACGGCGCGGGGCAGGCGCTCAGCTTCCGCCTGGCCGAGGACAACAGCCTGGCCGACTCCTCCGACGACCCGGTGCTGCTGCCGGGCGACGCGGAGGTCCGCATCGCCCACCCGCTGCTGCTGGCCGGGGAGCTGGACGCGTGGGCGGAGGTGTTCGCGGACTACGAGCTGCTCCAGCCGTTCCCGCAGCTGGGCAGACCGGTGCACGCCCCGGAGGACGCCGACGCGGCGGTGGGGGCGCTGCTGGAGGGCGAGGTCGAGACGGGCAGGCTGCTGTCGCTGGTGCGCCGTGGCTGGGAGCGCGCCGAACCGCAGGACGCGGGCGTGGAGCCGTGGATGGTCAAGCGCCTGAGCCCGACCAGGGTCCTGGTGCTCGCCCTGGACCCAGGCCTGTACGTGGGCGCGGTGTCGCTGATCTCGGACAAGCAGCGCCTGGCCGCGCTGACCCTGGAACGCCCGGCGAGCTACTACTGGAACCCGAAGGGCAAGGAGACCCCGTCCCTGTCCACGCTGGACCCGGTGGTGCTGTCGGAGCTGATCGCGGACCTGGAGTCGCTGCGGGCGTGACGGTGGGCGGCTCCTGGGAAGCGCGTCAGGAGCCGGGGACGAAGGCCGGGGCCGACCCGATCGGAGTCTGGACAGCCCCTGCCCGCGATCGCCAGGCTTGACAGCCGTGGTCCAAGGTCTTCGTCCCGTTCGCAGTCGGTGACTCCCCGGTCCGGGGCGGAACTCGTCGCCGAGTTGAAGGGGCTGCGCCGCGGTCGAGGTGTGACCGAACCGGGCTTCTCCTCCCGGCTGGGCCCACTGGTCCGGGGGCTGTTCCACGTCCGCGAGGACGAGGACGCGGAAGCCGTGCTCGCGAAGGTGGCCGGTGGGCTGGAAGGGAGCATCAACGACCTCCCGGCCCACCAGCGCCTCGCCGTGACCGCCGCGTTCGGGCTCGGTTCCGAGCGGGGCGGGACGTACCGGGAGCGGGTGGCGCGGCTGGCGGTGCGCGAGGGCGTCAGCGAGCGCACGGTGCGCCGTCGAGCGGACAGCGGTACCGGTGCGCGGGCCGAACTCCTGCGCACTCGGCACGTCGACGAG
>NZ_JBQGCX010000505.1:0-1808 GCF_052038725.1 Actinosynnema sp. | reverse complement strand
GCGGCGCGTGGCTCTACGCCGAGACCGTGCGCGCGATCCACGAGCTCAACCCCGGCACGGGCGTGGAGAACCTCATCCCCGACTTCAACGGCAAGCCCGAGCTGCTGCGCGAGGTCTTCGATTCGCGGCCCGAGGTGCTCGCCCACAACGTCGAGACCGTCCCGCGGATCTTCAAGCGCATCCGCCCCGCGTTCCGCTACGACCGCTCCCTCGACGTGCTGACCCAGGCCCGCGCGTTCGGCCTGGTCACCAAGTCCAACCTGATCCTGGGCATGGGCGAGACCCCGGAGGAGGTCGCCGAGGCGCTGCGCGACCTGCACGCGGCGGGCTGCGAGATCATCACGATCACGCAGTACCTGCGCCCCTCCCCCCGGCACCACCCGGTCGAGCGCTGGGTGAAGCCGGAGGAGTTCGTGGTGCACAAGGAGACCGCCGAGGAGATCGGCTTCAGCGGCGTCATGGCCGGGCCGCTGGTGCGCTCCTCCTACCGGGCCGGGCGGCTGTACGCCCAGGCCGTGACCAAGCGCGGCGACACCCTCCCGGAGAACCTGGAGCACCTCCTCCAGGCCGGTGACGCCGCGCAGGAGGTCAGCGCGCTGCTCTCGGCTCGCTGAGCACCACGTCGTCCAGCTCCAGCGCGTAGTGCGCGCCGAAGGCGCTGGACGGCGTGTGCACGCCGGGCTCGACGTCCGGCAGCCGCCCGATCGCCCTGACCGCGCTGTCCGCGGTCAGGGCGTACGCGTTCGGGGTGGTGAGCGAGGCCTCGACCCTGGTCCCCCGCGCGTCCCGCACCTCGCCCCACACCTCGCTGCGGCTGGTGTCGCGCGCCGCCGGTGACGGGCCGCCGATCCGCCTGACCAGCGCCTTCGCCACCTGGCGGGCCGGGCGCAGCGCGAGCAGCGGCTGGAAGACGCCGTGGGCCTTCGCGAGCAGCGGCGGGAACGTGGTGAACGTGGTGATGTTCGGGATGCCGGTGGAGCGGTGGGCGGTGCTGACGTCGCCCCAGGGGATCGCGAGCACGTCCCGCGCGCCCGAGCGGAACCCGGCGACCCGGCGGCGGTGCCCGAGCGGCACCGAGCGCAGCTCCCCGTCGACCCGCGCCCTGCCGCCGCCCGCCGCGCCCTCGACGGCGGTGGCGGCGGTGCCCGCGCTGGGGCCGCCGCCGCTCAGGAACG
The DNA here is from genome assembly GCF_052038725.1 of Actinosynnema sp. NCBI lineage: Bacteria > Bacillati > Actinomycetota > Actinomycetes > Pseudonocardiales > Pseudonocardiaceae > Actinosynnema > Actinosynnema sp. The sequence goes on along the minus strand of NZ_JBQGCX010000505.1, from coordinate 633 downwards.
CCAGGTCGAGGTGGGTGGCGCCGGGCAGGGCGTGGTGCAGCAGGGCGGCGATGCAGTCGGTGGGGACGACGTCGAAGCCGACGCCGGGCAGCAGGACCACACCCGCCCGCCTCGCCTCGGCGTCGAGGGCGGCGATGCCCTCGAACACATCGATCTCGCCGGTGATGTCCAGGTAGTGCGTCCTCGTGCGCAGGCAGGCGTCGACCAGGGGGCGCCAGGTGGCCGAGAACGGCCCCGCGCAGTTCACGACCGCGTCGACCCCGTCCAGGTGCGCCCCCGCGTCGGCGAGGGGGAACACCCGGTGCTCCAGTCCGAGGCGCTGCGCGGCGGCGGCGACCTTGTGGCCGTTCCGCCCCGCGAGCACCGGTCGTTCGCCTCGCGCGACGGCGAGCTCGGCGATGAGCGCCCCGGTGTACCCGTTGGCGCCGTAGACCATCCACGTCATGGCTAGACGCTACCGGCGGCCGTGGGGGCGGAGTTCCGCCTGCGGCGGGTGGGACGGCCGGGAGCTGTGGGGCTGCTGTCGCGGGTTCGGCCGGGGGTTCGGGCTGCGGGTTCGGGCTGCGGGTTCGGGCTGCGGGTTCGGATAGCGGGCTCGGGCTGCGGCGCCCAGGGGCTCGGGGTCGGGCAGCG
>NZ_JBQGCX010000504.1:0-2383 GCF_052038725.1 Actinosynnema sp. | reverse complement strand
CGACGTTGTCGGTCCAGCCGATGCCGAACGACTTGTTGTTCTCCGCCAGCACGTTCCAGGACGCGGTCAGGTTCGTGGTGTCCTTGCGGTTGTCGATCAGACCATCGCTCATCCGCGTGATCGTGTTGTGGTCGATCCAGACCTTGTTCGAGCTGTCGATCTGGATGCCGTGTCCTTGATCCCGGCCACGCCCAGGCCCTGCCCGGCGTCCTCGTTCGACAGGCACAACCCACTGGCCACGGTCACCAGCTGGGAGGTCCCGGACCCGGACCCGCGCAGGGGCGGGAGCGGCGACCGCGCAGACACGGCGAGCGCGCGGCCATAACAGCTTTCGCGCGAAGAGAGCGAACGGCGGAAGTCCTGCGTCCCTTCAGCTCACTCGCGGAAGGGGTTGTTCTCCGCGAACCCGTCCAGCAGCGACGCGAGCAGGTCGCGCGCGAAGTCCCGCACCGGCGGCACCAGGATGATCAGAGCCACCAGCAGCGCCGCGTACAGCGCGCACCCGCCGCTCCTGCGCTTCGAGGCCACCGCCCACCTCCCGAGTTCGATCCCGCCCCTATACAACCACCCACCGCTGCTCCTTCACCCGTGCCGGGGTCACCCGGTGGAGCGAGGGTTTGGGGCGGGTTCCATCGCTCGGACCGGTCTACTTCCCCGGTCGGACCGGCGACCTCCCGCCTCCCGGTGGACATTGCTCCACGTAGGGGTACCCGAGTCGAACGGGAGTTGACCCATGCCCGCTGCACGGGGCGCGCACCGCTTCGCGGTGGTCGCGGCGATCGCGCTGCTCGTCCTCGGCGTCCTGTGGTGGGACGTGCCGGGCGTGCTGCGCGCGGTCGGCACCGGTTCGATCACCGGACAGGCGTACGTGGACGCGAACGACGACGGTGTCCGGCAGGGCGGTGAGACCGCGCTGGTCGACCTGCCCGTCCGGCTCACCGGCAGGCGCGACAGCTGCCCGGTGGGCGAGCAGCCCGACTGCGCGGCGTCCGCGACCACGACCACGTCCGCGACCGGCGAGTTCACCTTCACCGGCCTGGAGGCGGGCCTGTACTCGGTCACCGCCGCCCGGCCCGCCGGGTACGCCGACGGCAAGTCCGCGGCGGGCGCGGCGGGCGGCTCGGTCAGCGCCCCGAACCAGATCAGCGGCATCCGGGTCGACAGCGGCGCGTCCGCCACCGGGTACTCGTTCGGCATGAGGATCGGGGCCGTCACCGGCACCGCGTGGGTGGACAACAACGCCAACGGCACGATCGAGGACGACGAGCACGAGTGGCTGAAGGACGTGACCGTCACGCTCGTGAAGCCCGACGAGACCCCGGTCGCGACCACGACCACCTCCACCACCGGCAACTACAGCTTCGACGCGGTCCTGCCCGGTGACTACGTCGTGCGGGCGACGCTGCCCGCGGGCTACGGCGCGGCCTCGCCCACCTCGGTGCCGTTCGCGCTGGCGTCCGGGCAGGGCAGGCACGTGGACTTCTCGATGGTCAAGGGCGCGCTGGGCGACTTCGTGTGGCTCGACGCCGACCGCGACGGGCTCCAGGGGGTCGGTGAGGACGGGGTGCCCGGCATCGCCGTCGAGCTGCACCGCGCACCGGGCGGGGTCGTCGACAGCCAGCTCACCGACGCCAACGGCGAGTACTACTTCGTGGGGCTGGACGAGGGCACGTACTTCATCCGAGTGGTCAAGCCGACCGGAACGGTGTTCACCCAGCGCGACAAGTCCGCCACGGTCGGGTCACACGTCGACGCGGACGGGTACTCGTCACCGGTCGAGATCAAGGTCGAGAACAGCGGGATCACCCAGGACATGACCCTGGACGCGGGCTTCTACGAGCTCGCGCCGGGCGAGACCCCGCCGACCACGACCACGACCGCTCCGACGACGACCACCACGACACCGACCACCACGACGACGCCGCCGAGCACGACCACCACCACGCCGACGACGACCACGGGCCCGACGACCACGACTGGCGCGACCACCTCCACCACGTCGCCCACCACGACCGCCCCCACCACGACCCCGCCGCGCACCGACCTGGGCGTGCAGTTCGCCGTGGACAACCCGAAGCCCGCCGTGGGCGACACGGTCACGTTCACCACCGTGGTCGTCAACCGGGGCACCACGCCGGTGGAGGGCTCGCGCGTGACGATCACCCTGCCGGACGGCCTGCGCCCCGAGACCGGGACAGGTCAGAACCTGCGCAGGGCGCTGCTGGCCCAGTCCGGCTGGACCTGCCAGGCGACCGGCCGGCAGCTGGTCTGCGCGAACCCGGCCACCGTCCAGCCGGGCGCCTCGTTCGAGCCGCTGACCGTGGTGACGACCGCGACGGCCCCGGTCCTGCCGCAGGCGACCACGGTCGCGGTGGCCCTGTAC
>NZ_JBQGCX010000503.1:0-1751 GCF_052038725.1 Actinosynnema sp. | reverse complement strand
GGTGCCGGGCAGGAACTCCATCACCGGGTACGGCACCAAGCAGGGGATCGTCGTCCTCGGCCGCGCAGCGCCGTTCGGCATCGGCGCGGTGATCGGCGGCGGGGCCGACGCCGCCGCCGCGGCGCCGACCGTCCGGGCCGCCGGGCACGCCTTCGGCCCCGCCCCGCAGTCCGGGCCGGAACCGCCTCCGCCTGCGTGACACCGCCGGGGTGAAGGTGTGACACGTCGGGGCGATTTGACGCGCTCAGCACCGGTCTTGTACCCAGAACCGGTGACGACGCGCCTGTGGTTGCGCAGCGAGGTCCGGTCGACCGAGCAGCGCGCCCCGATCACCCCCGCCGACGCGAAGACCCTGGTCGACGCCGGGACCGAGGTCACCGTCGAGGACTCGCCGCGGCGGGTCTTCCCCACCGCCGACTACGCCGCCGCGGGCTGCCGCGTCGTCGAGGCAGGCGGGTGGGTCGACGCGCCCCCGGACGTGGTGGTGGTCGGGCTCAAGGAACTGCCCGACCTGCCGGAGCGGCTGCCGCACCGGCACGTGTTCTTCGGGCACGCCTACAAGGGGCAGCCCGGCGCGCGGGAGCTGCTCGGCCGGTTCGCGGCGGGCGGTGGCGCGCTGCTGGACCTGGAGTACCTCACCGACGACGACGGGCGCAGGCTCACCGCCTTCGGCTACTGGGCCGGGTACCTGGGCGCCGCCCTCACCGTCCTCCACGACCGGGGCGCGCTGCCGACGCCGCTGCGGCCCACCGGGCGCGCCGAGCTGGACGCCGCGCTGCGCGCGCACGACGGGCACAGGCCCACCGCGCTGGTCGTCGGGGCCCTCGGGCGCTGCGGGCGCGGGGCGCGCGACGCGCTCGCCGTCGCCGGGGCCGAGGTCACCGGGTGGGACCTGGCCGAGACCCGGACCCTGGACCGGGCCGCGCTGCTCGGGCACGACCTGCTGGTCAACGCCGTCCTCGCCACCGGCCCCGCCGAACCGCTCCTGCGCCCCGAGGACCTGGACGCCCCCCGCGCCCTGCGCGGCGTCGGCGACGTCAGCTGCGACGCGGGCGGCCCGTACAACCTGCTGCCCGTCTACGACGAGGTCACCACCTGGGACGAGCCCGTGCTGCGCCTGCGCGACGGCGAGCACCCGCTGGACCTGATCGCCATCGACAACCTGCCCTCGCTGCTGGCCGCCGAGTCCAGCGCCGACTTCTCCCGCGACCTGCTCCCCCACCTGCTCGACCTGGACTCCGGTCCGTGGCGGCGCTGCGCGGAGCGCTTCCACACCACCGTCGCCGCCCTGGAGGCCGACCATGCCTGAGCACGCCACCCCCGCATCCGGCCGGGTCCACTGGATCGGCGTCGGCCTGTCCACCGGCGACGGCCTGCGCCAGCTCGCCCGCGCCGCCAGCGAGGTCCTCGTCTGGGGCCGCACCACCGCCCGCGCCGACCAGCGCGTCGCCGAACTCGGCCTCACCGGCGCGGTCCGGACCCGCGCCTACAGCACCGAGGCGCTGGCCGCCGAGGTCGGGCCCGGCGACGTCGTGGTGTCCATGCTGCCCGCGCCCGAGCACCCGGCCGTGCTGCGCGTGTGCCTGGACAACGGCGCCCACTTCGCCAGCTCCAGCTACCTCTCCCCCGAGGTCGCCGAGCTGGCCGCCGACGCCGCCTCGCGCGGCCTGGTCGTGCTCACCGAGGCCGGTCTCGACCCCGGCTCCGACCACCTGCTCGCCCACGACCTGCTCGACCGCGCCGCCGCCGAG
>NZ_JBQGCX010000502.1:0-4193 GCF_052038725.1 Actinosynnema sp. | reverse complement strand
CGACGAGAACACGTGCGCGAACTCGGTGGCCACGAACCCGCTGCCCAGGATCACCATCCGCCGGGGCAGCCGGTCCAGCCGCATCACCGTGTCGCTGGTGTGGAAGCCGGTCTCGACCAGGCCCGGCACGTCCGGCACGACCGGGCGCGAGCCCACCGCGATCACGAACCGGTCGGCGGTGATGGTCTCGCCTGCGCCGGTGTCGAGCGTCTTGGGGCCGGTGAACCGGGCCGTCCCGCTGTACACGGTGGTGTTCGCGCTGCCGCTCTCGCGCCACCGCCTCCCGCCCTCGGCGATCGGGTCGATGCGCCCGAAGATCCGGTCGCGCACGTCGGTCCAGCGCACGCCGTCGAGCGAGGCGTCCACGCCGAAGCGGGCCGCGCTCGCCGGACCCGCCGCGAGGTCGGCCGTGTGCACGAACATCTTCGTCGGGATGCAGCCCACGTTCAGGCAGGTCCCGCCGAACACGCCCTTCTCCACGATCGCGACGTCCCAGGCGGCGAACGCCTCGTCCACGATGGAGTTGCCGGAGCCGGTGCCGATGACAACCAGGTCGAAGTGCCTCACGCCCTGCTCAACCCTCTCGTCCTGGCGGATGTTCCCGCCGCTCAGTGCTGGTAGGTCGGCGTGATGATCGCCCGCGCCAGGGTGTGGAACGCCAGGTTGAAGCTCACCGCGGCGGGCGAGGCGTCGCCGTCCACGTCCAGCGCCTCGACGTCGACCGCGTGCACCACGAAGAAGTAGCGGTGCGGGCGGTCGCCCTTGGGCGGGGCCGCGCCGCCGAACGCGCGCGTGCCGTAGTCGCTGCGCACGTGGAACGCGCCGCCGGGCAGCGAGTCGTCGTCCGCGCCCGCCCCGGTGTCCAGCGAGGTGGTCGAGACCGGCAGGTTCACCGCGACCCAGTGCCAGAAGCCGGACGGGGTGGGGGCGTCCGGGTCGAAGCAGGTCACCACGAAGCTCTTCGTCCCCTCGGGGAACCCGCTCCAGGACAGCTGCGGCGAGGTGTTGCCGCCCTCGAACACCTGCGCCTGCGGCAGGGGCTGCCCGTCGGCCACGTCGGTCGAGGTGACCTGGAACGCGGGAGCGGTCGGGAGCAGCGAGTACGGGTCCGGCGCGACGGGTCGGTCGAGGCTCATCGGGTCCTCCGCTGGTGATCTTGGCTGTCGGGCCCGACCCTATCCCCGGCGGTTCGCGATCGCCGTGCAACCCGGATGGCGGCGCCCGCGTCTCATCCGGAGGAAAAGCAATCCTCCGGGGGGATCCACTCCATGCGCGCGTTGGCAGTAGCGATGACGGCTGCCCTGGGACTGCTGGCGGCCTGCTCGCCTGCTCCCGAAGCCCCCGAGGCGGCGCCCGTGCCGCCGAGCACGACGACCACCTCCACGACCACCACCCCACCCCCGCCGCCGCCGAAGCTGTTCCAGCAGCCCTACCGGTACGGCACGGCCCAGAAGGAGGCCCCGCCGCAGGAGGGCGACCTGGCGCCGGTGGTCAGCAGCATCGAGACCGACAAGCCCTACGTGTTCCTGACCATCGACGACGGGGCCGTCCGGCACCCCAAGGCGCTCCAGCTCATCCGCGACTCCGGCATCGAGCCGTCGCTGTTCCTCAACACCACGCACGTGCAGCCGGACCCGGCGTACTTCAACGCGATCCGGGGCGCGGGCGCGCACGTGCACGCCCACACCACGGACCACCCGAACCTGCGCGGCATGGGGTACGAGGCGCAGCGCGCGGAGATCTGCGGCAATGCCGACTACCTCGGGGCGGCGCTCGGGACCAGGCCGACCCTGTTCCGCCCGCCGTTCGGCAACTACGACCTGAACACCCGCCGCGCCGCCGCCTCGTGCGGGATGCGGGCGGTGGTGCTGTGGACGGCGGCGGTCAACGACGGCGTGGTGCAGTTCCAGGTGGGGGACAGGCTGCGCGGCGGCGACATCGTGCTCATGCACTTCCGGGACAGCTTCGTGGCCGACTTCACCGCGTTCTGCGAGCGCGCGAAGGCGGACGGGATGACCCCGGTGCTGCTGGACGACTTCCTCGCGCCGCCGAGCGAGCGGCACTGAGCGAGCGGCACTGACCGGACGGCACTGAGCGGGCGGCGCTGACCGGACGGCGTCGGCGGGTGGGGCGCACGACTGCTCCACCCGCGCGCCTTCCCCGGATCAGCCCTAGCGGCGCACCCCGCACCGCGCGGGACCATCCGGTGATGGCGGCAGGCGACGACGGGGACGACGAGGACTTCGACAGGTGCTGCGACCTCACCATGCGCGGCGGGGCCACGAGCGGGATCGTCTACCCGCTGGCCGTGGTCGAGCTGTCCAAGCACTACCGGTTCCGCTCGCTCGGCGGGGCCTCGGCCGGGGCGATCGGGGCCTCGTTCGCGGCGGCGGCCGAGCGCGGGCGGGACAGCGGCGGGTTCGACCGGCTCGCCGACACGGTCTCCTGGTTCGCGGCCGGGCAGCAGCGGCTCGCCCAGCTGTTCCAGCCGACCAGGGCCACCCGCAAGCTCTACCGGCTGGTCACCGCGACCATGCAGAGCCGGGAGACCACCGGGCGCAGCGCGGCGGTCTCCCTGGTGTTCGCGCTGCTGGGCGCGATCGGCCTGCGGGCCAAGGCCGCGCTCGCCGCGGCGCTGCTGGTCTGGCTGGCCGGGCCGGTGCTGTGGTTCGGCGCGGTCGCCTGGCCCGGCTTCCCGACCTGGGGGCTGGCGGCGATCGTGGTGGCGGCCGTGCTCGCGGTGCCGTGGGTGGCGGCGAAGGCGCTGCCCAGCGGGCGCGGGCCGCTGCCCGCCCGGATCGGCCTGCTGCTGCTGGCGGCCGTCCCGCTCTACCCGATCGTCCCCCGGCTGCGCGCGGACTGGGCGGTGCTGGCGTCGGCCGCCACCGCGGGCGTGGTGTGGCTGGTGCTCGGCTTCGGGCTGGCCAGCGCGGTCGTCCTGATCTACGCGGGCGGGGTGCGCAGGTTCGTGCGCGAGCGGGCCGCGTCCATCGGCTTCGGGCTCGTGCCCGGCACCGGCGGCTACCGGTCGAGCTGGTGGGACCGCCGCTGCGGGATGCCGAAGTCCACCGGTGTCCCGCCGCTGAGCGACTGGCTCGCCGACTCCCTCGACCACCTCGCGGGCGTGCGCGGGCTGCGCTTCTCCGACCTGACCACGAACCTGGTGCTGATGAGCACCGACGTCTCCGAGGGCCGCCCGTGCAGGCTGCCGTTCACCTCGGACGACCGCTGGCTGTTCTGCGCCGACTGCCTGGCGGCGGTGCTGCCCGCGCGGGTGGTCGACCTGCTCGGCGACGAGGGCGCGGACGACGCGCGCTGCCCGCTGCACCCGGCGACCGCGCTGCGCGTGCTGCCCGCCGACCTGCCGGTGGCGCTCGCGGTGCGGATGAGCACGCCGATGCCCGGCCTGATCTCGGCGGTGCCGCTGGTGCGCGCCGACCCCGAGCCGAGGGTGCACTGGTTCTCGGACGGCGGCATCACCAGCAACTTCCCCATCCACTTCTTCGACACCCTGCTGCCCCGCTGGCCCACGTTCGGGCTCACCCTGCAGGGCTACCCGGCGCCGGACGCGCCGGACGTGTGGCTGCCCGAGCAGGACGCCTCGCAGGAGGGCAGGCCGTGGCGGGCGGTCACCGGCGCGGTCGGGTTCGCGCAGGCGGTCCTGGACACCGCGCTCGGCTGGCGGGACGCGATGCAGTCGGCGCTGCCGGGCTTCCGCGGGCGGATCGCGCACGTGCGGCTGCGCGGCGGCGAGGGCGGCACGAACCTGTTCATGCGGCCGGAGACGATCCGGGCGCTGGCCGAGCGCGGCCGGGTCGCGGGGGAGCTGCTGCGCACCAGGTTCACCCAGGAGGGCGGCGAGCGGACCGCGCGGTACCGGTGGATCCGGATGCGGATCGCCATGCGCGAGTACCAGGAGCTGGCCAGGCAGGCGCGCGAGCGCGGCGAGCAGTACCGGGAGCTGGCGGACGGCTACCCGGTGCCGGAGGAGCTGAAGTCCTGGTTCGCGGACCCGCCCGCCGGGACCGACCCGTTCGCGGCCGACGTGCGGTTGACCCTGGACCAGCTCGGCGGCCTGGTGCCCGGCCCGTTCGACGGGGCGCCGCCGGTGAACCCGGACCTGCGGCTCAACCCGGCCGAGTGAACGGGTCCCTGGGCGGGTGACGTGATCGGGCGGGGCGCCCGGTGCCCAG
>NZ_JBQGCX010000501.1:0-1812 GCF_052038725.1 Actinosynnema sp. | reverse complement strand
CGACGTCGCGCCGCCCGCCGTGACCGCGCTGCCCGCCGTGGTGGACGCGGTCGCCGGGCGGGTCCCGGTGCTGGTGGACGGCGGGGTGCGGCGCGGGTCGGACGTGGCCGTGGCGCTGGCGCTGGGCGCGTCCGCCGTGGGCGTGGGCAGGCCGGTGGTGTGGGGGCTCGCGGCGGACGGCGAGGCCGGGGTGCGGCGGGTGCTGGAGGTGCTGCGCGACGAGTACGACCACGCGCTGGCGCTGTGCGGCGGGCGCTCGAACGCCGACCTGACCCGCGACCTGGTGGTGGACGTGGCCGCGCCGTGGACCGCGCGGTGAGGGCGTCGACGGCGCTGGGCGCGCTGGCCGCCGCCGCGGCGCTGACCGCGCCGCGCTGGTTGCCGCCGCGCGTGGTGGCCCTGCGGGTCAAGGTGTTCGAGAGGGTCAACGGGGACCGGGTGCTCACCCTGCCCGCCGTGCGGCCCGGTCCCGAGGTGTTCGAGCGGGTCTACGCCGACCCGGCGGCGGACGGCCGCAGCCGGGGCGCGGGCCTGTCCGACCGGTTCTGGTCCTGGCTGGCCCCCGGCCCCGAGGTGCACCAGGAGCACCTGGAACCCGGACCGCGCTACGAGGAGGTCGCCCGGTTCACCCGCGCGATGGTCTCCGGCCCGTCCGGGCCGCTGGCCGAGGCCGCCACCCGCGCGACGGCCGCCGCGCTGGACGCCCTGCCGGGCGACCGGGTGAGCCTGGTGCGGTTGCGCGACCTGATGATGCCGGTGTGGGCGGAGTACTTCTACGGCCTGGTGTTCGGCGAGCCGTGCCCGCCGCGCGCCCGCGACCTGATCGTCGAGCACGCGGACGACGTGGTCACCGCGCTCAAGTGCACCGGGCTGCGGCACATGCGGCGCAGGGCCCGGCTGACCCGCTACCTGCGGCGGCGCGTCGCGGCCGGTGACGTGGTGCGCCCGCTGCCCGACTCGCTCGGGCCCGAGGAGAAGGTGCACTTCCTGCAGGGCACGTTCTTCAACACGGCCGTGGTGCAGATGTCCGAGGGCATGGCGCACCTGCTGCTGGCCATCGCGCGGCGCCCCGAGGTGCAGGCCAGGCTGGTCGCCGACCCGGACGACGACCGGTACCTCGGGCACGTGCTGGACGAGGTGCTGCGGCTGTACCCGCTGTTCGGCATCGCGCACCGGATCACCAGCGGCGAGGTGCGGCTGGGCCCTGGCGAGGTGCTGCCCGCCGGGTCGGTGGTGTGCTTCAGCTACCCGGAGTACCACGCGACCGGCTACGAGCGGCCGGACGAGTTCGTCCCGGAGCGCTGGGAGTCGCTGTCGGCGCGCGAGGCCCACCACATCCCGTTCGGCGTGGCGGCGAACCGGCCGTGCCCGGCGTGGCGGCTCGCGCCGCTGGCGATGAAGGCCGCGACCCGCGAGGTGCTGCGCCGCTACCGCCTTCAGTCCCCGGTCTCCCACACCCGCTCCATCCCGCACCGCGCCCCGTGCCTGCTGATCCCGCGCGACGCCCCGGAGCGGCCGGGGCGGGTGGCGGCGCTGCGCGGGTTCCTGCGGGTGCGGGACCGGTGGGAGGACGTGGCGCGCAGCCTGGTGCAGCTGGTGCTGGGCACGGTGATGGTCCTGGACGCGCGGCGACGGCGGCTGGCGGGCCGGTACTTCGACGCGCTGGACGCGGCGGGGGCGGACCCCGGTGGCCCGGCCGCTGCCGGCGCGGGCGCTCCCCCTCGGACCGGCTCCCCCGCCCCGGCCCCCAGCCCAGCGCCCCGCCCCCGGTCGCGCCCCGGCCGCCGCAGCCCCCCCCGGCCGCACCCCCCG
>NZ_JBQGCX010000500.1:0-2948 GCF_052038725.1 Actinosynnema sp. | reverse complement strand
CGGCGTTGCCGGAGGCCGGTAAGGCTTGGCGGGACGGGGTTTTGGCGAGTGCGGTGGTCTCGGCGGTGAACGCGGGGGACGCGGTGGACGCGGCGGAGGGCGCGGAGCAGGCGGGCAGGCGGGGGCGGTAGGCGCGGCGGGTGCGGTCGGGCGGTCCACGGGCGCGGGCGCCCGCCCCGCAGGCGCGGGGCCCAGGATGGGGCGGCGCGATCCGGTGGTGCGACTCCCCCGGCGCCTGCGACCACCCCGGCTGGCCCGGCGCCCCGCGTGGTCCGAGGAGGTGCCGGGCCCGCGGTCCCCGCAGCGGGTGCCCGAAGCCGTGGTGTGCGCCCGAAGGCGCGCCACCGACGTCCCGCTCAGCTCCAGCGCGTGGTCACCAGCTCCGCCGCCAGGCGCACGTCCGCGTCCAGCGGCCGGTCCGGGTCCACCGGGGCGATCGCGTCCGCCAGCAGGTCCAGCAGCTCCGCGCAGCGCGGCGCGGTGGGCCGCCTGCCGCCGACGTGCACGGCCTGCCGCAGGCCCAGCGCGAGCGAGCCGCACAGCAGCCGCAGCAGCTCGGCCAGGTCGTAGGAGCGCAGCGCCGCCTGGGTGCCGAACGGCACGACGTCCTGGTTGTGCAGGTTCGTCGGCAGGCTCTGGGTGCTCGCGGGCACGGCGCCACGCCGGATCTCGGCGATGAACGCGGTCGTCGCCAGCTGCACGCCCTGCAGCCCGTGCTGCTGCCCCGGCCCGGCCGCGAGCATCGGCGGCAGGCCGGTGTTGCGGGCCGGGTCGACCAGCATGTCCAGCTGCCGCTCCACGAGATTGCCGACCGACGCGGTGACCATCGCGATCGCGTCGGCGGCGAACGCGGCGGGCTGGCCGAAGAAGTTGCCGCCGTGCGCGACCACGTCGTCCTCGGGGAAGAACAGCGGGTTGTCGCTGATGCTCCTCAGGTCGGCGGCCACGACGCCGTCGGCGTAGCGCAGCGCGTCCTCGGCGGCCCCGAGCAGCTGCGGTGAGCAGCGGATGCTGTACGGCTCCTGGAGCGGCCGGTCGCCGCTGGGCGCGACGCCGTCGAGCGCGCCGCGCATCCGCTCGGCCACGGCGATCGCGCCGGGGTGCCCGTAGGCGCCGATCAGGCTCGGGTGCAGGAAACCGGGGTCGCAGCCGAGGACGTCGGCGAGCAGGCACGTGAGGTCCTGCGCGGCGCGGTGGCTGGCGCGCACCGAGTCCAGGGACAGCGCGGTCGCGGCGGTGGTCAGGGAGGTGCCGTTGACCAGGGCGAGCGCGTCGCGGCCGTCCAGCGCCAGCGGGGCGAGGCCTGCGCGGCGCAGCGCCTCGTCGGCGGGCAGCCGCTCGCCGTCCACGTGCGCGCTCCCCCTGCCCCGCAACGCCTGCGTGGCGTAGGCGAGCGGGATCAGGTCGCCACTGGCGCCGACCGAGCCGTAGCGGGGAACGGCCGGGGTGAACGTGGTGGCGAACATCGCGGCCAGGGTGTCCACGACCTCGGTCGACACCCCGGAGAAGCCCTGGCCGAGCGACCACACGCGCAGCAGCAGCGCGGCGCGCACCACGTCGTGCGGCAGGTCCGGTCCTTGACCGGCGCCCAGGTGCGCGAGGGTGTTGTCGCACTGGTCGGCCTCCTCGGCCCGCCCGGCGTAGCCGATGAGCGCCCCGAAGCCGGTCTTGACCCCGTACACCGGCCGGTCGTCGTCGGCGCGCACCACGCGCAGGAACTCGCGGGCCCGCTCGACGCGCCCGCGCACGTCCGGCCCGACGAGCAGCGGCACCGGTTCGGCCGCCCGGCGCAGGTCGGCGGTGCTCAGCGGCGCGCCCAGGTCGATCGGGGCGCCGGGGTCGGCGGGGGCGGCGGGGACGCCTGCACTGGTCGTGGTCACCCGGCCGACCGTAGGAAAGCGATCTCAGAGTTCTCTGAGATCGCCGGGCTAGCTTCCGGACGCATGGCGCACGAGTACCTGATCATCGGCGCGGGCCCGGCGGGCCTGCAGCTGGCGGCACTGCTGGAGCGGGACGGCCGCGACTACGCGGTGCTGGAGCGCGGCGACGCGCCGGGGGCGTTCTTCTCCCGCTACCCCAGGCACCGCACCCTGATCTCCATCAACAAGGTGCGCAGCGGGTACCGGGACCCGGAGCAGCGGCTGCGGATGGACTGGAACTCGCTGCTGTCCGACGACCCGTCGCTGCTGTTCACCGCCCGCAACGCCGAGTACTTCCCGCACGCCGACGACATGGTGCGCTACCTGGCCGACTTCGCCGCCGCCACGGGGGTTCGGGCGCACTACGGGGTGGAGGTCGTGCGGATCTCCCGCGACGACACCGGTTTCACCGCGGTCGACGGCGCGGGGAAGGAGTGGCGGGCGGCGCGCGTGGTGGTGGCGACCGGGGTGTCGAAGCCGAACGTGCCGAAGATCCCCGGCATCGAGCACGCCGAGCGCTACGACACCTTCGACCCGTCACCGGAGTCGTTCACCGACCAGCGGGTGCTGATCATCGGCAAGGGCAACTCGGCGTTCGAGACGGCCGACTCGCTGATCGAGCACGCGGCGGTGATCCACGTCGCCGGACCGCACTCGGTGAAGCTGGCGTGGCAGACGCACTTCGTCGGGCACCTGCGGGCGGTGAACAACAACTTCCTGGACACCTACCAGCTCAAGTCGGAGAACGCGGTGCTGGACGGCACGATCGAGCTGATCGAGCCCCGGCCGGGCGGCGGGTTCCGGGTGCTGTTCCGGTACGCGCGCACCGAGGAGAAGCTGCGGGAGCTGGAGTACGACCGGATCGTCTCGTGCGCCGGTTTCCGGTTCGACGCCTCGGTGTTCGACGAGTCCTGCCGCCCCGCGCTGGTGATCGACGACCGGTTCCCGGAGCAGACCTCGGCCTACGAGTCGGTGAACGTGCCCGGCCTGCACTTCGCCGGGACGCTCACGCAGCAGCGCGACTTCAAG
>NZ_JBQGCX010000499.1:0-2825 GCF_052038725.1 Actinosynnema sp. | reverse complement strand
GCGGGCGTCCACCGACCCGTCCCGCCCGGAAGGCGGCGCGGGTGATCGGTTGGCGCTGAGCCTAGGGGGCCGACCCCTCGGCGTGCCAACCAGCCTCGGCTAGCGCAGGGCCAGGTCCGAGGTCGGGAACGTGCCGTGCGCCGGGTTGACGTCGGTCTCCCCGGCCCTGCCGTCGCAACCCCGGTCGGGGTTGAACGCCAGGTACGTGCCGGACGAGCAGGCGATCGCGAACTCGGCGTCGCCGCCGACCACGACGTTGCCCGACAGGTTCGCCCCGTCCTGGACCAGCGCGTTGTCCCGCACGACCGCGTTGCCGCCGACCGTGCCGCCGTTGACCCAGCCCAGGCCCTCGATGCGCGCGTTGCCCTGCACCGAGGCACGACCCATGACGGCGGCCTTGGGGCCGACGTACGCGCTCGCGGCCACGTTCGCGGTGTTCGCGACCCAACCGCCGCCGTTGCTGTGCCAGCGGCCACCACCGGTCGCCGCGGGCTTGACGTGGTTCGGCTCGAACCCGGACGGCGTCGCGCCGGAGACCCGGAACTCGTACGGGTAGCGCTTCGCGGCGTTGTAGCCGTCCAGGAACGCGTAGCGCGGCACCGAGTTCGGCGTGCCGGTGACGACCAGGTAGACCTCGTTCTCACCGGACTGGAGCTGGAAGTCGATCTGCCCGTCGGTGGCCACGGTCACCGGCGAGTAGCGCGGGCTTCCACCGTTGCGCAGCGCCACCATGCCGAACGCCCAGCCCGCGGCGCCGGTCTCGGTGTGCCCCTTGACGCGCACCTTCACCAGGCCGCCGTTGGTGGTCGGCACCATCTTGATCTTGTTGAAGCCGTAGTCGGACGGCGCGGTGCGGGTGTTCATCCGGAAGTGTCCGGCGCCCGCGTCCACCGCCTCGACCAGACCGCCGTTGTACGCCTTGAGGAACCCGGAGCCGTACACATTGTCGATGAAGGGCATCAGCGTCGAGCGGTTGCCGAAGTCCCACGTGACGTTGCGGGTCGCGTACTCGCCGATCCGCCGGTTCAGCTCGGCCTGGGTGATCCCGGCGATGCGCCGGTAGGTGTCCAGCGGGTGCTCGGAGCTGGTGGCCTCGTTCCAGATGCGGTTGAACATCGCCAGACCGTCGCGGTCCTTGACGTACTGCATCAGCATCCAGTTGCCGTAGTGGTGGCGGCTGGAGCTCCAGTACAGGTTCTCCGAGCGCAGCCAGCGGGTCAGGTCGCCCGCGGCCGTGGTCGGCAGCGCCTGCATGGCCATGAACTCCGCGCTGGTCTCCCAGAACGTGCCCGAGTGCGGCGCGGTGAAGCCCACCCCGGAGCGGCCCAGGAAGGTGTAGTTCTGGAAGACGTGCGCCAGCTCGTGCGCCAGGCCCCACGAGCCGGGCAGCGCCGCGCCGGGCGCCACGTTGATCACGCCGACCCGGCCGTCGGTGGAGCCGCCGGTCGCCCAGGCGTCCAGCGCGGTCCGGTTCCAGGTCCGGGTGACGATCACGATGATCTTGTGCTGGGCGAGCAGCCCCGTCTCCGGCGTGAACTTCATCGTGTTCACGTAGAAGCTGTAGAGGTTCTCCAGCTGGGTGATGACGCTGTTCGGGTCGAAGTTGTAGGGGGAGGGCGCGGCCACCGGGTTGGCGCCGGACTTCTCGCCCCACAGCAGGATGAAGTTGTCGGACTCGCGGGTCCGCTCCTGCGCCCAGGGGACCTCGCCCGTCTGGGTCCAGCGCGCCGGGATGTAGACGGACTTGGCCGCCGCGCTCGCCGCGGTGGGCTGCACGAGCCCCGCCGCCAGCACGCCGACGACCAGGGCCGTCATCCAAGCGCGCAGCGGCCTCCGCCGTCCTGATCTGCCGATCATTGGCCTGCACACCTTTCGGATCGACGCGGTCCGACCGTCCACAGTGGTCGGATTGGTCGGGCGGGAGCCGCTGGGGGACGGCGGTTCTCCCCGGTGGCGCTCCGCCCGGCGGTGGAGAGCATGGAGGACGAAAACGGTTTCGGCAAGGTTTGTCGAACGGGTTAGGGGTGTGGTCGATCGCGCCCCGAACGTGGGCGGGCCGCACGGTCGCGCGCACTGCTCGGAGGGCGGCGCGGCCCGGTGCCGATTCCGCCTGCCGCTGCCCCCTCCTGCCGTGTTCCGGGCAGGTGTTCCGCTGCAGGGCCTCCGGGGCGAGGAAAAAACTTCCAGGTTTTCCTCCGGATGCCGGCTTGGGATTCCGGTGTCGGCGGACGCTGTGCTCGTGCGGGAACTCGAATTCGTCGTGCCCCGGCCATGATTGGCTGCGCTGCGTCCGTCCGGGTGTTTCCGGTATCCGATCTTGTGTCGTGGGTCACAGGTGGAGCTCGTCGGGTGGTGGCTGTTTGGGAAAAAGACCCACCGGTGTCCGTTCTCGCTCGGTTTAGGTCGTGTCGAGAGGTTTCCGGCTGTCCGAAGCCCTCTTCTCCGCTGCGAGACGTCTTCTGCCTGCTTGCGCCGAGGTGGAGGTGAAACGGTGGCTGTCGAATTCCGCGGTGCACTGACCCGATTCACCGTCGGATTGGCGTAGCGTGACCGAAGTGTCCGTGCGGCTCGTCCGTGCGTTCGGCGCAGTTGTCGACGCCGTAAAGACCAGTGCTGCCCGACTTGCTGTTCTGGTACGTTCCGAGATGGTTGTTGCTCACCTGGGGGTGTAGCTGACCAATGAGTCGAGTCCCGTGTGTTCCGGTTCCGCTGTCGCGCGTTCCGGACTTATCCGGCAGGTTCGTTGGGGGAAATCTTGGGCAACTTGGTTGAACGAGACCAACAACTCGCTGTCCTCACTGGAATGCTGACCGACGCGTTGCGCG
>NZ_JBQGCX010000498.1:0-2876 GCF_052038725.1 Actinosynnema sp. | reverse complement strand
GACCGCCCACCACGACCGCCCCGGGGCGCCGCGCGGGTCGCCGCACAGGTCGCCGAGGATCACGCGGGCGACCTTAACCCGATCAGCCCCAGATGGAGGAAACCCACTCCGGGTGGTCGATGAAGGGGTTGCGGTTGCCCTGGTAGCTGTCCTGGATGACCTGGTTGCGCCGCTGCTCGAAGGAGTCCGGCGGGTCCTGGGCGTGCCACTGCAGGAGCGCGGACAGCTTGCCGATGTTGGGCTTGCTGCCGTTGGAGACGCTGTTGTTGACCTCCAGGTCCGGCCAGCCGTCCGCGCCCTCGTAGCGGACCGCCATGTAGAAGATCATGCGGGCCACGTCGCCCTTGACGGCGTCGCGCGGCTCCCACGAGTCGGAGTCGGTGCGGTTGCCGGGGGCCTCGCTGACGGCGGTGCCGCCGTTGTCGAAGTCCTTGTTGCCGCGCTCGGAGTTGACCGACACGTCCTCGGGGCGCAGGTGGTGCAGGTCGGTGCCGGGGCCAGTGGCGGTGCCGAAGTCGCCGTGCGACTTGGCCCACACGTGCTCGCGGTTCCAGTCGTTCGGGTTGCCGCCGTTGGCGGTCTTGGACTGGGAGCGGCCGGAGTAGATCAGGATGACGTTGCCGCTGTTGCTCGGGTCCTGGTCGGTGTTGCGCAGCGCTTCCCACACCTGGTCGTAGCTGAGCTTGCGCGCGCCGGTGCTGATGATGGTGTGCAGCGCGGACTTGAGCGCGGAGCCGGTCTTGCCGAGCGCGGCCTGGTAGTAGGAGTCGGCGCCGCCGGGCCGGGTCGTGGTGGTGACGCCGGGCGTGGTGGTGGTGACCCGCGTCGTGGTCGTGGTCGTGCCGCCGCCGCTGTCGGCGCGGGCGAACGCGGACGGGGAGGTCAGGCCCGCGTGCGAGAAGTAGGCGTTGAGGGGGCCGGTGACGTCGATCCGGGCGCCCAGCAGGCTCGGGTTGCTCTGCAGGCCCCACGCGGCGCGGAACGACGCGGTGATCTGGACGTAGAGCATCTGGCCGGTGGAGGTCTGGGTGGGCGAGTCGGCGAGGGCGAGGGCGTAGTCGTTCGGGAAGTTGGTCCGCACGACGGTGCTGGTGGCCGTCGGCTGGCCGACGACGTAGCCGCGCACGGTGGCCGTGGAGCCGCCCTGCTGGGCGATGGCCTGCGCGACGGTGAGCGGGGCGGCGGCCCCCGACGCGGCGCGGTCGGGGATCAGCAGTGCCGCGGCGAGGGCGGCCACCGCGGTGAACATCGCCACCGGGTGCCAGGTCGTCCAACGACGTCGAGTGTCCACTTTCGAGGAATCCTCTCCGGCAAAGTGTGGCGCAGGGTCACCACACGAACACAGAATCGCACGTCAGTGGCCACTTCAGAGTGAACGACCGTTGACAGTGTGAATAAGTGCCGAAGTCCGGGGTCACCCCGCACGGGCGTCACACCATCGAGTGGACTCCGATGCGTCTCGTGCCGGAATCGCCCGCCTCCCGAGGGGCTTTGCTTCCACCGCCGATGCTCCGCGAGCGCCGCAGAACTGCGGTCCGTGACGGGTGCACCGCACCCGACCTGCGTTGATCGCCAGGACCGTCACCGGGAGTGCAGGCGCACGGGCGGATGCACGTTCACCGCGCCCGCTCCGGCGGCGACCACCGGGGGCGGCGACCACTTGAGGCCCCCACCGCCCATCGGCCACCCTTCCCGACCATGACCGACCGACCCGGTGGTCCCACCGACCCCGACTTCGCGGGCCCGCCGCTGCCCGTCCCGGTGCAGCGGCTGCTGGGCGAGGCCGAGCACGCGCTGGGCGGGCTGGACGAGGCCGCGTGGCGCCTCCCGGACCGCTCGGTGCTGGCCCGCTGCGCGCGCATCCGCGACGCCAGGGGCGCGGCGGCGCGGGCAGGCCGCAGCGCGGACCTGGTGGACGCCTGGCTGTTCGCCGACCTCGGCGCCGGGACGCCGCCGGACCTGCTGCTGCGCGCGGTGTCCCCCGAGGAGGACGAGCCGGACGCGCCGCCCTCCCCCGCCTCGGAGGGCGCGCACCCGCCGTTCGACCGCTACCTGGCCGCGCTGGAGCTGGGGGCGGACCTGCTGGCGCGCGGGCGGGCGCTGGACGTGCGGCTGCTGGCCGAGGTGGGCGCGGTCCGGGCGCGCGGCAGGGGCGCGCCGCCGCTGGCCGGGTCGGCGGCGCTGCGCGCCTGGTCGGTGTCCACGCGCGCGCTCGAACCGCTTCCCCGCATCGCGCGGCTCGCCCTGGAGCACCGGCTGCTGGCGCTGCACCCGCCGTTCCCGGACGCCGCGGCCGTGGTCACCTCGCTGCGGCTGGTCGGGTCGGGGCTGCTGCGCGACCAGATCCTGCCGCTGTCGGTGTGGCTGGACACGCACGCGGACCGGCGCGACGCGCTGCTGCGCGGCTCACCGGTGGGGTGGGTGGAGTTCTTCGCGCGCGGGGTGCGCGAGCTGGCCAGGGCGCAGACGAACCTGATCGAGGAGCTGGCGGCGCTGCGGGCGCACCACCTGAACCTGGTGCCGCACCCGCGCAGCGCCCGGCGCGTGGCGGCCGACCTGGTGGCGAGCCCGGTGCTGACCCACCCGGCGCTGGTGCGGCGCCACGGGTTCACCGCGAAGACGGCCACCGACGTGACGCGCAGGCTGCTGGAGCTGGGGCTGGTGACGACGCTGGACGACCGGCCCTACCGGAAGGTGTTCCTGTGCGTGCCGGTGCTGCGGCTGCTGACGACCGAGCCGCCGGGTGAGCCGATCCGGGACGAGGACGCCTTCAAGACCGGGCACTAGGTCCGCTCGGCGCGCTCCAGCAACCGCCGGACCCGCCGGGCGGCCTCGTCGTCGCCGCTCTCCAGCAGCGCCAGCGCGTCCCGGTACCG
>NZ_JBQGCX010000497.1:0-2098 GCF_052038725.1 Actinosynnema sp. | reverse complement strand
GGTGCCCGGACAGCTGGCGGTCCACGCCCGCCGCGGCGGCCTGGGTGATCTCGCTCGGCTGGTGCGACCGCAGCACCACCGGGGCGCCCTCGGGCGCCCCGTCCAGCGCGGCGGCCAGGTCCTGGCGGTGGCCGGGCTCGCCGGAGTGCGCGGCGGTGATGTCGTCCACGCCCGCGAACACCAGGCGGGCGCCGTCGCGCTCCAGCACGCGGTGCTGGTTGTGCAGGCTCGTCCAGCCCAGCTCGGCCAGGTGCTCCAGCCAGGCCTGCGCGTTGGACAGGTACTCGTGGTTGCCTGAGACGCAGAACCGGTGCGGGGCCTGGACATCGCCCAGCGGGGTGGACTGGTTCCGGCGCTGCCCGACGGTGCCGTCGGCGATGTCGCCCGCGTGCACGACCACGTCCGCGCCCAGGCCGTTGACCCGCTCGACCAGGCCCCTGGACCACGCGGAGCGGTCGATCGCGCCGTAGTGGGTGTCGGCGATGACGGCGATGGTCAGGCCGTCGAACGCCCGGTCCAGCCGGGGGAGCACGACGTCGGCGCGGCGCACCGGCGGCACGCGCATCGCCTGGCGGTTGCCCCACACCGCGACCACCACGATCAGGACCAGCAGCAGCACCGCGACCACCCTGGCGCGCAGCGGGTTCTCCACCCCGGCCACGGCCAGGACCAGGCGCAGCAGGTCGGTCACCAGGGTCCAGGCGAACGCGATCCACACCAGGCCCAGCAGCAGGTGCGCCAGGCGGGTGCCGCGGTCGGTGCGCCTCGCGCCCAGCGAGCGGACCATCAGCAGCGGGAACGCCACGTACGCGCCGCCGATCACCAGCGTGCCGACGGCGGTCACCGGCCACGGCCACTGCGCGCTCGGCGCGAGCAGCCCGAACCACGGGACGGCGAACAGCAGCGTGGTGATCGCGATCAGCACCGCGGCGAGGGTGATCCGCCGCCGGGCGCCGCGGCGGGGCGCGGGGGGTTTGGGGGGTGCTGACATGACGGCTCCTGGTTAACGAACCAACGGTCCTGCTATCAGCGGAGCGTACGGGAGCCTCACGGGGCTGTCAGCACAGTGGAGGGGGCGCGCCGGTCCCAGGACCCGGCGGGCTCAACTGGCGCGGGCGGCCAGGCCGATCAGCTGGTTGACCAGGCTCTCGGTCAGCGCCGCCCGGAACGCCTCGTCGGCGGCGGGCAGCCCCAGGTCGGCGCTCGCCCGCGCCACCTCCTCGGTCGGCCTGGCCCGCCCCCACAGCCCGGCGGTCACCACCACGACCGACTCCGCGAAGTGCCGAGTCCCCGCCGCGCCCAGGTGCGGCAGGCGCTCCGCGACCAGCCCCGCCAGCCGGTCGCGGCGCCGCCCGGCCGCCGCCGCGAACCCGCGCGCCGCGTCCACGTCCACGTTGCGCTCCAGCACGCTGGCCATCGAGCCGAACAGCTCGCACAGCGGCGGGTCGGCCACCAGCGCCCCGGCGACCGCCGTCGCGACCGCGACCGCCCGCCCGTACGGCACCGGCTCCGGCGCGCACGAGCGCAGCACCGGTTCCAGGCCGTCCAACCAGGACGACCAGCGCCGCCGCAGCACCTCCAGGTAGACGGCCTCGCGGGTGCCGAAGTAGCGCAGCACGTTCGACTTCGCCAGCCCCACCCGGCAGCTCAGCTCGCGCAGCGTGATCGCGTCCAGCGGGCGCTGCTCCAGCGCGGCCTCGGCGGCGTCCAGGATGGCGGCCCTGCGCGCCTGCACCTGCTCGGGCCTGCGGGCGCGCTGGAAGTCCACCACGGGGGGAGGTTACCGCCGTGCTGCGGACGACAACAGAACGCCGTTCCGCTGCGTGGTCGGCGTTCGCCCGATCCGGGGATCTCGGTGCCCCGCCCCACGTGGTTACTCTCCGAACACGACCGAGAGCGGAGACGTGGTGGCGATGGGCTGGACGGGCAGCGCGGGGCGCGGTGGCGGAGCGGAACCGGCGCGTGCCGCGACGGGGGGCGGCGGCGCGCTGGTGCGAACGGGGGTGGGCCGTGGACCGGGGGCGAGCACCGCGCCGGACGAGCCGCGGCACGGGGGCGCGGCGCGGCGGCCGGTCATCTCGCGCCGCCGCGCGCCGCG
>NZ_JBQGCX010000496.1:0-4357 GCF_052038725.1 Actinosynnema sp. | reverse complement strand
CGCCGCCGGAGCGGACGCGCCACACGTCCTCGACGTGGAAGTCGGCGGCGTACCGGTGCAGCCGCCACGGGAGTTCGGTGAACGCGCGGTCGGGGAGCTTCATCGGCGTGGGCCGGTGGTGTGCATGGCGTGGTTCTCCCCGCGGGCGCGGGAGACAGGTAAGGGTAACGGGACGGGTGGGTGCGGGGTGGGCGGGGCTCGGGCACTCGGGTACGACGCCGCCCCGCACCGGGTCGACCTGACCGCGCTGGCCCGGCGGTACCGCCGCGCGCCGGGGTGAGCAGCGCCCCGACCCCACCGCGCGGCGCGCTCCCGGTTCACTCCAGCCAGCGGGGCGCGCACCACCCGTCCACGTCTGGCAGCACCGCCGTGCGCAGCGGGGCGCGGACGTCCACGGCGCCGGGGCACAGCCTGCCCGCCGGCAGTGCGGGCAGGGGCGGGTAGTCGGTCTCGTCGAGCAGCCGCGAACGCAGCCCGCCCCCGGCGTCCTCCCAGACCGCCTCCACCAGTCCCCCGTGCCCGCCCACCCCGGCCAGCACGCCGGGAACGTCGGGGGCCAGGCCCGGCCACACCCGCAGCGGCGCCCTGGGCATCGGCGCCGCCCGCAGTTCGGCCACCTCGGCGGGGACGTGGTGCCTGCGGGCCGCGTTGTCCAGGTGCTGCTCCTCCAGCAACCCGCCCGCGCTCGACAGCTCGGGCGCGCCGCAGCGCCGGGAGTGCCGGTTCGGAGGGGTCACCCGTGCCAGACTAGGCGTCCGTTCGGCCCACCGTGCCCGGTCCTCCCCGCCCCGCCCGCCGCCGCGAGTCCAGCGGCCACACCGCCTCCAGCAGCGCCTTCGTGTACTCGTGCCGCGGGCGCAGCAGCACCTCCTCCACCGGTCCCTGCTCCACGAACCGCCCGTCCAGCATCACCACCACCCGGTCGGCGATGGTCCACGCCAGCCCCAGGTCGTGGGTGATCACCAGCGCGCCCAGGCCCAGGTCCGCGCGCAGGCGCAGCAGCAGCGCGAGGATCTCCCCGCGCACCGACGCGTCCAGCGACGCCACCGGCTCGTCCGCCACCAGCACCCTCGGCCCCAGCGCCAGCGCGCCCGCGATCACCACCCGCTGCCGCTGCCCGCCGGACAGCTCGTGCGGCAGGGCCTGGGTGAACGCCACCGGGGGCCGCAGTTCGGCCTGTTCCAGCGCCGCCGCGACCAGCGCCGCCTCGTCGCCGTCGACGCGGTGGATGCGCAGGCCCTCCGCGACCGCCTCGTACACCGAGTGCCTCGGGTTCAGGGCGCTGGTCGGGTCCTGGAGCACCAGCTGCGCCTGCCGCCGGAACGCGCGCAGCCCGGCCGTCGAGCGCGGCAGCGGGGCGCCGTCGAACTCGACGTGGCCCGAGGTGGGGCGTTGCAGGCCCAGGAGGGTTCTGGCCAGGGTGGTCTTGCCGGAGCCGGACTGGCCGACCAGGGCGACGATCTCCCCCGGCCGCACGTCCAGGTCCACCCCGTCCACGGCCGCCACCCCGTCGAAGACCACCCGCAGGTCGCGGGCGCTCAGCAGCGGCTCCCCCGGCTCCCCGTGCTCGCGCACGCGCCGGAACGCCGGGTCGCCGACGGTGGGGAACGCGGCGGCCAGCGCGCGTGAGTGCTCGTGGACGGGTGCGGCGATGACCTGGCGGGTGGGGCCCTGCTCGACGACCTTGCCGCGGCGCATCACGGCGAGCCGGTCGCAGGTGGCGGCGAGCACGGACAGGTCGTGGCTGATCACGACCAGGCCGATGCCGCGCTCGGCGACCAGCCGGGTGAGCAGCCCGAGGACCTGGGCCTGGACGACGACGTCGAGCGCGGTGGTCGGCTCGTCGGCGATGACCTGGCTGGGCGAGCAGGCCAGGGCCTTGGCGATCATGGCGCGCTGCTTCGGGCCGCCGGACAGCTCGTGCGGGTAGGCGCGGGCGGCGCGCGCGGGGAGCTCGACCTGGTCGAGCAGCTCGGCCACGGCGGCGTCGACGCCCGCCGAGCCCTCGACGCCGTGCAGGCGCATGGGTTCGGCGATCTGGCCGCCGACGCGCCGCACCGGGTTGAAGGCGTGCATGGCGCCCTGGAACACCACGGACGCCTCGGCCCAGCGCACCGCGCGCAGCCTGCCCCAGGACATGGTGGTCACGTCCTCGCCGCCGAGCTCGATCCGCCCGGTGACCTCGGCGGTGCGGGGCAGCAGGCGCAGCACGGACATGGCCACGGTGGACTTGCCGCAGCCCGACTCCCCCGCCAGGCCCAGGGTCTGCCCGGCGTCGAGGTCGAGGTCGACGCCGTCGACGGCGGGGTGCTCGTCGCGGGAGCGGGCGTAGCGCACCCGCAGGTCCCGCACCCGCAGCAGCGGCCCGGCAGAGGCAGGAGCGGCGGCGGCGGTCATCGGTGGCCTCCCAGCCGGGGGATGAGCACGGACTCCATGGCGCGCCCGCACAGGGTGAACGCCAGCACCACGGCCACCACCCCCAGCCCCGGCGGGAGGATGAACCACCACGCCCGCTGGGAGACCGCGCCGTAGCTGCTGGCCGCGTGCAGCATCGACCCCCAGGACACGCGGGTGGGGTCGCCCAGGCCCAGGAACGACAGGGTCGACTCGGAGATGATCGCGCCGGCCACCGCCAGGGTGGTGTTGACCAGCACCAGCGGCAGCACGGCGGGCAGCACGTGCCGCCCGACCACGTGCGCGTGCCCGCCCCCGAGTGCCCTGGCGCGCTCGACGAACGGGCGGGCCTCGACGGCGAGGGTCTGGGCGCGCACCACGCGGGCGGTGGAGGGCCAGGAGGTGACGCCGATGGCGAGCACGATCGTGGCCAGCCCGCGCGGCAGCACGGTGGACAGGGCGATGGCCAGCACCAGGGAGGGCAGGGCGAGGAAGAAGTCGGTGGCGCCCATGAGCAGGCCCTCGGTGCGGCGGAAGTGCGCGGCGGTGACGCCGACGACGGTGCCGATGAGCACGGACAGCACGGCGGCGGCCAGGCCCACGACCAGGGACACGCGGGTGCCCCACCAGGTCAACAGCAGCACCGAGCGCCCGCTGTTGTCGGTGCCCAGCCAGTGCTCGGCGCTGGGTGGTTGGTAGGGGGCGCCGGTGGCCTTGGTGACGTCCAGGCCGCCCGCGTCGGTGAGCAGGGGGGCGAGCAGGGCGAGCGCGGCGATGGCGCCCAGCAGCGCCAGGCCTGCCAGTCCGGCGCGGTGGGCGGCGAAGGCGCGCCAGGTGGCCGCGGCGGCGGCGAGGCGGCGGCGCCTGACCAGGGCGCTCACGAGGCGCGCACCCTGGGGTCCAGGACCCGGTGCAGCAGGTCGGCCAGCACGTTCATCAGCACCACCGCGCCCGCGAGCAGCACGAACACCCCCTGGAGCAGTTGCAGGTCCGGTCCGGTGAGCGCCTCGTAGGTCAGCAGGCCCAGGCCCGGCCAGGAGAACACCGTCTCGACGGTGATCGCGCCCGACACGACCAGCCCGAGGTGCAGGAAGACGAGGGTGACGGTGGGCAGCAGCGCGTTGGGCACGGCGTGGCGGCGGCGCACCAGGTCGTCGCGCAGGCCCTTGGCGCGGGCGGTGGTGATGTAGTCGGCGTGCTTCTCCTCCAGCAGGGAGGAGCGCATGACCAGCAGGTACTGGGCGTAGACGACGGAGACCATGGTGATCACCGGCAGCACCATGTGGTGGGCGACGTCGAGCGCCTGCGGGAGGAACCCGGGCGGGGTGTCGGGGTAGCGCATCCCGCCGCTGGGGAACAGGTCGCCGGTGACCATGGACAGCAGCAGCCCGAGCCAGAAGGTGGGCATGGCCCACTGGGCCAGGGCGGCGCCGGTGGAGATCCGGTCGAAGGCGCTGTCGTGCCGCCAGGCGCCGCGCGCCCCCAGCCACAGGCCCAGCGCCACGGCCAGGAGCGTGGCGGTGCCCGCGAGGAGCACGGTCGGCCACAGGCGCTCGCCGATCAGCTCGAGCACGGGGCGGCGGAAGATGTAGGAGGTGCCCAGGTCGCCGCGCAGCGCGTCGGCGACCCAGGTGGTGAACTGCTCGTGCACGGGCCGGTCGACGCCGAGCTCGGCGCGCAGGACGGCGAGCTGGTCGCGGGTGACGGGGCGGCCCCTGGTCATGGCGACGACCGGGTCGCCGGGGATGACGCGGCACAGCAGGTAGCCGAGCACGACGACGAGGACCAGGCTCGCCGCCGCGCCCGCCCGCTGCCCGCGCAGGTAGCGGGTGCTCACTCGCGGTCCTCGGCGCCCGCGCCGCGCCTGCGGGCCAGCAGCACCCCGCCCGCCACGACGACCACCGCGACGCCGGCGATCAGGACGACGACGAGGGCGCCGTTGCCGTTGTCCGGTTGCGCGCCG
>NZ_JBQGCX010000495.1:0-2331 GCF_052038725.1 Actinosynnema sp. | reverse complement strand
CCCGCACCCGCGTCGAGGACCTGGAGGTGTTCGAGACCGTCGGCCGGGACGTGGTGTTCGCCTCCGCCAGGGGCGACTTCACCCACGCGGCGTCCGGGGCGCCGTACCGGAACAACTACCTGTACAGGTTCGACTTCACCGGCGACCGGATCACCTGGTTCGCCGAGCACGGCAACCCCGTCGCGTTCGCCAAGGCCACCGGGGCCCCGCTCGGCTGACTCCCGTGCCCGCGCGGTGACCGGCGCTTATCGTGGACGACCGTGCCGCCGACCTCGCCGCTCCACCGCGCCCTGACCGATCCCGCCACCCCGCCGCTGCGCCCGCTGCCCGCGCGCGCCGCGGAACTGCTGGTCGACCTCGCCGCGCCGCCCCGGCTCGCCGCGCACCTGCGGGCGGTGCACGACGTGGCGTGCGAGCTGACCGAGTGGGTGAGGCTGCGCTACCCGCGGGCCCGGTTCGACGGCGCCGCGGTGGAGTTCGGGGCGGCGGTGCACGACATCGGCAAGGTGCTGCACCCCGAGGAGCTGTCCGGCCCCGGTTCCCGGCACGAGCCCGCCGGGCGGGAGCTGCTGCTGGCGCGCGGCGTCGAGCCGGGCTTGGCGCGGTTCGCGGGCACGCACGCGTCGTGGGCGGCGGACGGGGTGGGACTGGAGGACCTGCTGGTCAGCCTGGCCGACAAGGTGTGGAAGGGCAAGCGGGTCGCGGACCTGGAGCAGCTGGTGGTCGACCGGCTGGCGCCCGCGGGCGGGCAGGAGCCGTGGGAGGCGTTCCTGGCGCTGGACGACGTGCTCGACCGGATCGCGGCGGGCGCGGACGGCAGGCTGGCGTTCCAGGGGAGCTTCCCGACCACGGGGTGAGCGGGAGCGGACCGGTCGCGGGTGCGCGGAGCCGGCCCGGTCCCGGCGCGTCGACCGGCGCCGGGCCCGGCCGCAGGTCCGCCCGCGACCGGTCACCTCGACGAGAGCGTCCGCTCGAACGCCAGTTCCGCCGCGCCGATCAGCGTCGCCCGCGTGCCCAGCGGTGAGCGGACGACCCGCGCGCCCGCCGTCGCCTTGCTGACGATGCTCCTGGTCCGCACCGCCTCCTCCACCCCGGCCACCACCGACGGCGGCAGCTCGGCCAGCAGACCGCCCAGCACCAGCAGTTCCGCGCCCAGGACGTTCACCAGGTTGCACAGCCCCAGCGCCAACCACCTGGCAGGCTCCCGCAACGCCGCCCTCCCCGAAACCGGGTCGGCCGCGAGGGCGCGCAGCCGCCGCACCAGCACCCCGTCGTCCAGGTCCTCGGGAACGCCGAGCGCGCGGGTCAGCGCGGCCCGGCCGATCTCGGTCTCCCAGCACCCCTCGCACCCGCAGTAGCACGCCCGGCCGTCGTGCCGCACGACCATGTGCCCGAACTCGCCCACGTGGTTGCGGGGGCCGAACACCGAGGTCCCCCGGCTCACCACCCCGCCGCCCACGCCCACGTCGGCGTACACGTACGCCACGTCCGAGTCCGTCCGCCCCACGCCGCGCGCGCCCTCCGCCAGCGCGCCCAGCTCCGCGTCGTTCCCGATCTCGACGGGCAGCCCCAGCGCCTCGGAGACGCGCTCGCGCAGCGGCACGTCGTTCCAGCCCAGGTTGGGCGCGTCGCGCACCACGCTGTCGGTGCGCCGCACCACGCCGGGCACTGAGATCCCCACCGCCCGCACCCGGTGGTCCGCCTCGGACAGCGCCTCCGCCGCCCGCCTGGCGATGCGCGCGCACACCTCGGCCGGGGACCGCTCGTGCGGCGGCAGCGCCCACCGCTGCTCCACCAGCACCTCGCCGCCCAGACCGACCACGGCCGTCGACACCGAGTTGATCCGGATGTCGATCGCCAGCACGGTGGTCGAGCGCGTGCCGGGCACCACGAGCAGCGAGGGGCGACCCGCGCCCCTCGATCCCGAGGTGGCGGACTCGTCGACCAGTCCCTCCTCGGTCAGCTCGTCGACCAACGACTTGATCGTGCTGCGGTTCAGGTCCAGCGCCTCGCTCAGCGCCGTCCTGGTGGTGGGGCCCTGCAGGTGCAGGTGGCGCAGCAGCGACGTCCGGTTCCGCTTGCGCACGTCGCTCGAGAAGTTCCTCATCCGCGCGCGGCCGTCCTCTCCCGCAGGGCGAGCACCACTGCCAGCGCCGCTCCCGCCATGACCAGCGCGACCGAGAACGCCGGGCGCACGCCGACCCGGTCGGCGAGCAGGCCCAGCAGCAGCGGACCGAACGTGGTGGCCGCGCCGACCAGCAGTTGGGCCCGCGCCGCGGCCAGGTCGGTCCGGCCCCCGGAAGCCTCGACGGCGGCCGACAAGGCCAGCGG
>NZ_JBQGCX010000494.1:0-2405 GCF_052038725.1 Actinosynnema sp. | reverse complement strand
TTCTCCACCACGACCCACGCGCCGCTGCGCGCGGCCAGCTCGCGGGCGTACCCGCCGGGGTCGGCGAGGCCGTCCGGGTGGTCGACGCGCAGGCCGGTGACGTCGCCCTCGGCGACCCAGCGCAGCACCTCGCCGTGGGTGGCCTCGAACACCTCGGGGTCCTCGACGCGGACGGCCGCGAGGGTCGTGATGTCGAAGAACCGGCGGTAGTTGAGCTCGGCGTTGCCGCGCCGCCAGAACGCGAGCCGGTAGTGCTCGTGCTCCTCCTCGGACCCCTCGTCGCCCGCGAACGGCAGCAGCAGCGTGCCGTCGGACCAGTCGATGTCGAAGTAGCGGGCGTACGGGGAGCCCTGGCCCTTCTCCATGACGTCGGTCCACCAGGCGTTGACCGGGGTGGAGTCGACGGCCATGTGGTTGGGCACGATGTCGACCACGAACCCGAGGCCCGCGGCGCGCACGGCCTTGGCCAGCGACGCCCGGCCCTGCTCGCCGCCGAAGTCGGCGCGGGCGCGGGCGGGGTCGGTGACGTCGTAGCCGTGCGTGGAGCCGGGGACGGCCTCCAGCAGCGGGGACGCGTAGAGGGCTCCCGCGCCGAGGGCGCCGAGGTAGTCGAGCACGGCCTCGGCGTCGGCGAAGGTGAAGTCGGGGGTGAACTGGAGCCGGTAGGTGGAGCTGGGCGGCTGCGGGCGGGCCGCCCCGGCCGTGGTGGCCGGGGCGGTCGCGGGGGTGGCAGTCGCGCGGTCGGGCGCGGTCACTCGGCCCCCATCCGCTGGAGCACGACGACCGAGCGCGCGGTGGCGGTGACGCTGCCGCCCGCCGGGATCGTGGGCTCGTCCTGCGGGAACGCGGCGATCTCGCCGGTCGCGGTGTCGATGACCACGGCCCACTCCGGGCCGTAGCCCTCGCCGGGCAGGGTGATCTCGATGTCCTCGTGGTGGGCGTTGAAGACCACCAGGAACGAGTCGTCCTCGACCTTCATGCCGCGCTGGTCGAGGTCCGGGATGCCCTTGCCGTTGAGGAACACCGAGACGCAGCGGCCGAAGCCGTCCTCCCAGTTCTGCTCGGTCATCTCCTCGCCCGCCGGGGTGAACCACGCGATGTCGCGCAGCTCCTCGCCCTTGCGGATGGGCCTGCCCTGGAAGAAGCGCCTGCGCCGGAACACCGGGTGCTTCTTGCGGAAGTCGGTCAGGCCCGAGGTGAAGTCGAGCAGCGGCTGGTTCTTCTCCAGCAGCGTCCAGTCGACCCAGGACAGCTCGTTGTCCTGGCAGTAGGCGTTGTTGTTGCCCTGCTGGGTGCGGCCGAGCTCGTCGCCGTGCAGCAGCATCGGCACGCCCTGGGACAGCAGCAGCGTGGTGAGCAGGTTGCGCCGCTGGCGCTCGCGCAGCTCGTTGACCTCGGGGTCGTCGGTGGGGCCCTCGACGCCGCAGTTCCACGAGCGGTTGTCGTCCGCGCCGTCGCGGCCGTCCTCGCCGTTGGCCAGGTTGTGCTTGTCGGTGTACGAGACGAGGTCGGTGAGGGTGAAGCCGTCGTGCGCGGTGACGAAGTTGATCGACGCGTACGGCCTGCGCCCGTCCTCCTTGTACAGGTCGGAGGAGCCGGTGAAGCGGGAGGCGAACTCGCCGAGCGTGGCGGGCTCGCCGCGCCAGAAGTCGCGGGCGGTGTCGCGGTACTTGCCGTTCCACTCGGTCCACAGCGGCGGGAAGTTGCCGACCTGGTAGCCGCCGGGGCCGACGTCCCACGGCTCGGCGATGAGCTTGACCTGGCTGACCACCGGGTCCTGCTGCACCAGGTCGAAGAACGTCGACAGCCGGTCCACGTCGTAGAACTCGCGGGCCAGGGTGGCGGCGAGGTCGAAGCGGAAGGCGTCGACGTGCATCTCGGTGACCCAGTAGCGCAGCGAGTCCATGATCAGC
This sequence comes from Actinosynnema sp., assembly GCF_052038725.1. Taxonomy (NCBI): domain Bacteria; kingdom Bacillati; phylum Actinomycetota; class Actinomycetes; order Pseudonocardiales; family Pseudonocardiaceae; genus Actinosynnema; species Actinosynnema sp. The sequence goes on along the minus strand of NZ_JBQGCX010000494.1, from coordinate 492 downwards.
TGGAGCGAGTGCGGGTGCCGGACGTTGAGGCTGTTGCCGGTGCCGGTGTAGTCCATGTAGTGCTGCGGGTCGTCGTCGACGAGGCGGTAGTAGGCCTGGTTGTCGATGCCGCGCATGGACAGGGTCGGCCCGAGGTGGTTGCCCTCGGCGGTGTGGTTGTAGACCACGTCGAGGATGACCTCGATGCCCGCCTCGTGCAGCGCCCTGACCATGCCCTTGAACTCCTGGACCTGGCCCGCGTCGTGCCCGAGCGCGGAGTAGCCGTCGTGCGGGGCGAAGAACCCGATCGTGTTGTAGCCCCAGTAGTTGCGCAGGTCCTTCTCGACCAGGCCGTGGTCGGTGACGAACTGGTGCACCGGCATCAGCTCGATGGCGTTGACGCCGAGCTTCTTCAGGTGGTCGATGACCACCGGGTGCGCCAGGCCCGCGTAGGTGCCGCGCAGCCGCTCGGGGACCTCCGGGTGCCGCATGGTCAGGCCCCGGACGTGCGCC
>NZ_JBQGCX010000493.1:0-1688 GCF_052038725.1 Actinosynnema sp. | reverse complement strand
GGGGCAGGCCGGTGGTCGCCCGGTTCGGGCTGGACGTGCTGCCGCAGGCCCTGGCGCTGGGGCGGGTCCGGCCGACCTCGCTGGGCGGGCTGCTGGTCCCGTTCGCGACGCCCGAGGTGGCGGTGGTGATGGTGGACTGGCTGGCGCGGCTCACGCACGCGCGGCCGATCGCGCGGGGCTGGCTGGAGCGGCACGGGGTGGACGCGGCCCGGCTGCTGGTGCCGGTCGCGGTCGGTCCCGCCGGGGTGGCGCGGCGGGCGGCGGAGCACGCGCTGCGGCAGATCCCCGAGCACGCGCTGACCGCCGCGCGCGAGCACGGCGAGCGGGTGGCGTCGGTGGTCGCCGCGGCGCTCGCGATGGACCCGCTGGACGTGCTGCCGGTCCGGGTGCCCGCCATCCCGGCGTGGCTGGAGCCCGGCCTGCTGCCGCAGGTGCTGCGGGAGGGCGGTGCGGCGGCGCTGCCGGAGGAGGCGGTGGGGCACCTGCTGGTGGCGCTGGCGCTGTCCACCCCGGAGGACCCGCACGTCGGGCTGGAGCAGGCGCGCCAGGTGTGCGACCCGGCGTCGCTGGCCCGGTTCGCCTGGGCCGTGTTCGACCAGTGGCGGATGGCCGGGGCCCCGCCCGAGGACCGCTGGGCGCTCACCGGCCTGGCCCTGGTGGGTGACGACCAGGTGGTGCGCGCGCTGGGCCCGCTGATCGCGGCGTGGCCGATCGAGGGCGTCAAGGCGGACGTCGGGCTGGTGGTGCTGGCGCGGATCGGCACGGACGCGGCGCTGACCCGCCTGGACGACGCCTCGCGGCGGCTGAGGAACAAGTGGTTGCGGGGGCGGGCGAAGCGGGAGCTGGACGGGGTCGCGACCGCGCGCGGGCTGACCGCCGAGGAGCTGTCCGACCGGCTCGTGCCGGACTTCGGGCTGTCCCCGGACGGCGCGCTGGAGCTGGACTTCGGGCCGAGGCGGTTCGTGGTCGGGTTCGACGAGCAGCTCAGGCCGCACGTGACCGGGCCGGACGGCAAGCGGCTCAAGTCCCTGCCCAAGCCGGGGGCGCGCGACGACGCGGAGCTGGCCGCGCGGGCGCACGAGCGGTTCGCGGCGCTGAAGAAGGACCTGCGCGCCTCGGCCGCCGAGCAGCTCGCGCGGTTGGAGCGGGCGATGGTGGAGGGCCGGACGTGGGGCGCGGCGGAGTTCACCGGCCTGTTCACCGGCCACCCGCTGCTGTGGCCGCTGGGGCGCAGGCTGGTGTGGATCACCGAGTCGGGGCGCGCGTTCCGGCTGGCCGAGGACCGCACGCTCGGCGACCTGGACGACCGCCCCGTCGTCCTCGGCCCGGACGAGCGGGTGGCGATCGCCCACCCGCTGCGGCTGGGCGCGGACCTGGCGGCGTGGGCGGAGCTGCTGGCCGACTACGAGGTGCTGCAACCGTTCCCGCAGCTGGGCAGGGCCGTGCACCGGCTCACCGAGGAGGAGGCGGGGGCGGTCGAGCTGGTCCGGTTCCGGGACTTCCCGGTGCTGAACGGGAAGGTGGTCGCGCTGCTCGACCGGGGCCGCTGGAGCCAGGCGGGCGGGCTGGGCGGTCCGATCGGGCGGGTGCGGCGGGCGCTGCCGGACGGGCGCGAGGTCGTGGTCGGGCTGGACCCGGCCCTGCCGCGCGGGCGCGTCCCGGTGGGGACCGGGCAGCGGATCACCGGG
>NZ_JBQGCX010000492.1:0-1971 GCF_052038725.1 Actinosynnema sp. | reverse complement strand
CACCAGCTACATCACCTGCCTGCCCGCCGCGCTGACCACCGCCAAGGCCGGGTCGACCGGGTTCCCGCTGCCCGGCGTGCAGGTCCGGGTGGTCGACCCGGAGAGCGGGCTGCCGGTGCCGCAAGGGGTTCCGGGTGAGGCGCGGGTGCGCGGGCCGATCGTGAGCTCGGGCTACTGGAACAACCCCGAGGCCACCGCCGCCGCGTTCGACGCGGACGGCTGGTACCGCAGCGGCGACCTCGGCGTGCTGGACGAGGAGGGCTGCCTGACCCTGGTCGACCGGCTCAAGCACATGATCATCACCGGGGGCGACAACGTCTACCCCGCCGAGGTCGAGCACGCGCTCGCCGACCTGCCGGGGCTGTCCGACGTGGCGGTGACCGGGCTGCCGCACCCCGAGCGCGGCGAGGTCGTCGCGGCGGCGGTCGTCGGCGCGGGCCTGACCCCGGAGGCCGTCCGGGCGCACGCGCTGGGGAAGCTGGCCGCCTACAAGGCCCCCACCAGGGTGCTCGCCGTGGCCGCGATCCCGCGCAGCAGCACCGGGAAGGTCGACCACACCGCCCTGCGCGCCCTGTTCGCGCCCGCCGACCCGGTCGGCACGGTCGAGTCGGTGATCGCGGCCGTCCTCGGCCACCGGCCGCCGCGCTCGCGCGACCGCACGTTCGCCGACCTCGGCTTCGACTCGTTGGCGGCGCTGGAGTTCCGGGACCGCCTGGTCGAGGCGACCGGCCTCGCGCTGCCCGCCAGCCTGGTGCTCGACCACCCCACCCCCGCCGCCGTGGCCAGGCTGCTCGGCGGCGACGAGCCAGCGCCCGCCACCACCGCGCCGGTCGAAGCGGAACCGATCGCGATCGTGGGCCTGGACGTGCGGCTGCCCGGCGGCGTCACCGGCCCGGAGTCGTTCTGGCGCCTGCTGTCCGAGGGGCGCGACGCGATCACCCCGTTCCCCGCCGACCGGGACTGGGCCCCCGCGCTGCACGACCCGGAACCGGGGGCGCCGGGCCGCACCACCGCCTGGGAGGGCGGGTTCCTGGACGACGCGACCCTGTTCGACGCCGCCTTCTTCGGCATCGCCCCGCGCGAGGCGCTCGCGATGGACCCGCAGCAGCGCCTGCTGCTGGAGACCGCGTGGACGGCGCTGGAGCGCGCCGGGATCGAGCCCACCTCGTTGCGCGGGCGGCAGGTCGTCGTCTACACCGGCCTGTTCGCCAACGACTACGACCAGCGCTTTGAGTCCGGTGTGGACGGTCACCGGCTGACCGGTGGGCTCGCGGCGCTGGCCAGCGGCCGGGTCTCGTACGCGCTCGGCCTCGGCGGTCCGACGCTGACCGTGGACACCGCCTGCTCGTCCGGGCTCGTGGCGCTGCACCTGGCGGCGCGGGCGCTGCGCGACGGCGAGTGCGAGCTGGCGCTGGTCAGCGGCGCGACCGTGATCACCTCGGAGGCCGGGTTCGTGGAGTTCTCCCGGCTCGGCGGCCTCGCGCCGGACGGCCGGTGCCGCTCCTTCGCCGACGGGGCGAGGGGAACGGGCTGGTCCGAGGGCGTCGGCGCGCTGGTGGTGGAGCGGCTGTCCGACGCGCGCCGCAACGGCCACCGGGTGCTGGCGCTGCTGCGCGGTTCCGCCATCAACTCCGACGGCGCGTCCAACGGCGTCACCGCGCCGAGCGGCCCCGCGCAGCAGCGGGTGATCCGGGCGGCCCTGGCCGACGCCGGGCTGTCCCCGCCCGACGTCGACGCGGTGGAGGCGCACGGGACCGGCACCACGCTCGGCGACACCGTGGAGGCGCAGGCGCTGCTGGCCGCGTACGGCGACCGGACCACGCCGCTGCTGTTGGGCTCGGTGAAGTCGAACGTCGGCCACACCCAGGCCGCCGCGGGCGTGGTCGGGGTGGTGAAGGCGGTGCTGGCGATGCGGGAGGGACTGCTGCCCAGGACGCTGCACGTGGACGAGCCGTCGGCGAAGGTCGAGTG
>NZ_JBQGCX010000491.1:0-3843 GCF_052038725.1 Actinosynnema sp. | reverse complement strand
GCGCCTGGACGTGCGCGCGGAGGGCGACCGGTTCCGGGTGAGCGCCGCGCACGGCCCCGCGCTGCGGCTGGACGTCGGCGCCACCGGGCGGCTCGACACCACGAACCCGTTGGGGCGCCTGTCCTTCGCGCTCACCCCGGTGCGCGCCGGGAGCGACCGCGTCGAGCTGGCCGCGGGCACCTGCGTGCTGGTGCTGCCGTTCGGCGGGCTCGCCCCCAGCGTCCTCGGCGGTCCCGGCCCCGCGTCGCTCGGCGTCTCCTACCCCGCCAACCCCGGCCACGACTTCCACGAGTCCCCGCGCGCCGACTGGGTCGCCCGCGCCGCGCTGGAGGTGCTGGAGCGGCACGACCCCGACGTCCTGCTGGTCCGGTTCAACCAGGCCGACCACGCCCAGGAGTTCCTCGGCTGGCACGCCACCAGGGCCGATCCGGCGACGAGGTCGTCCGCGCGCGGGCAGATCACCGACGCGTACCACGAGATCGACGCCGGGGCGCGGTCGATCGCCGAGGCGGTCGGGCCCGACGCCGACCTCGTCTTCTTCTCCGACCACGGCATCGACTGGGTCGAGACCCACCTGCGCCCCAACGAGGTCCTCGCCGCGCTGGGACTGGCCGACCGCCTGGTGTTCCAGGGCGACAGCAACTGCGCTTTCCTCTACGGCGACGCCCCGCCCGAACCCGCCGAGCTGGCCGCGATCACCTCGGGGCTGGCCGAGCTGGGCGTGGGGGTGCTCGACGCGGACGCCCTGCGCGCCTGGCGGCTCCCGGTCGGCGGACCGCGCGTCGGCCACCTCGTCGTCACCTGCGGCGCGCACACCGAGTTCCAGTACGGGGACGGGCCCGCGACCGAGGCGGTGCGCTCCGCCTCGCACGGCCACCTGCCCACCGACCCGGCCATGAGCGGGTTCTTCCGCATGTCCGGTCCCGGCGCCGACGGTCTGACCGCACCCGAGCACCTGGTCGACGCGGCCTCGGTGGTCCGGGCGATCTGGTGCGCCCGCCGGGGAGGCGATCCCGCGTGAGCGAGCCCGCGTACGAGCTTCACGAGGTCACGAAGTCCTTCAAGGGCAAGGAAACCCCCGTCAACGACCGGATCTCGCTCACCATCGCCCGAGGTGAGTTCTTCGGCCTGCTCGGCAGCAACGGCGCGGGCAAGAGCACCCTGATCAAGCAGATGGTCGGCCTGCTGCGCAGCGACTCCGGCGCCGTCCGGTTCCTCGGGCGCCCGGTGCCGGGCAACCACGCGTTCACCAGCACCCGGCTCGGGTACATGCCGCAGAGCGCCTTCGCCCTCAACAACCTCACCGTCGCCGAGGCGCTCTACTACACCGCCCACCTGCGCGGGACGCCCACCCGCGAGGCGAGGCGGCAGCGCGACGAGCTCGTGGAGCGGCTGGGGCTCGTCCCGCTGCGGGACAAGGTCGCCCGCCAGCTCTCCGGCGGCGAGCGGCGGCTGCTCCAGCTTGCCGTGGCGCTGGTGACCGACCCGCCGGTGCTCATCCTGGACGAGCCCACCAACGAGCTGGACCCCGCGCGCAGGCGGCAGGTGTGGGCGCTGCTGCGCGAGGCCAACCGGGAGCGCGGCCGGACGATCGTGCTGATCACGCACAACGCGCTGGAGGCCGAGCAGGTGATCGAGCGGGTCGGGATCATGAGCGGCGGTCGGATGGTCGCGCTCGGCAGGCCCGGTGAGCTGAAGAGCCGCGTGGCGGGCAGCTTCCGGCTCGACGTGACCTTCCGCGAGGAGGGCGGCAGGGCGCTGCCGGACTACGTCGTGGTGGAGAGCCGCCACCGCGACCGCGTCACCGCGCACGTGGCCGCCGCCGACGTCGCCCGCCTCACCGCGGACCTCGCGCCGGAGAGCGTCCTGGAGTTCCGCCTGCAGTCCGCGACCCTGGAAGACGTGTACCTCGACCATGTCCGCTGAGCCGGTGTTCCCCGAGCCGAGCCCGCCGGGACTCCTGCGGAGCACCTGGGACCTGTTCCGCGTCCAGCTGTCCAACTGGCGCTGGTCGTGGCCGCAGATGGTGCTCACCGGGATGCTCGCGCCCGTGGTCACCCTGGGCGCGCTGGGCGCGTTCGCCAGGGGCAGCGGGGAGGGCGCGACCGGGTACGTGCTCACCGGGAGCATGACGATGGCGCTGCTGTTCGAGACGCAGAACAAGGTGGCCGCGAACTTCGCGTTCCTGCGGCACACCGGGGCGTTCGACTTCTACGCGTCGCTGCCGGTGCGGCGGGAGGCGCTGGTGCTGGCCTCGGTGGCGGCGTTCGGGCTGCTGGCGCTGCCTGCGCTGGTGCTGACGGCGGTGCTCGGGGTGCTGGTGCTGGACGTGCGGTTGTCGGTGTCGCCGCTGGTGGTCCCGGCCGCGGTGCTCGCGGTGCTGCCGTTCGCGGGGCTGGGCGCGTGGATCGGCAGCCGGTCGCGGGCGCTGGAGGAGGCGTCGTCGGTGAGCCTGGCGGTGACGCTGGTGCTGGTCGCGCTCGGGCCGGTCACCATCCCGCCCGAGCTGCTGCCGGACTGGCTGGTGCTGGTGGGGCGGCTGAACCCGGCGACGTACGCGTCGTCCCTGCTGCGGCACAGCCTGCTGGGGCCGGTCGGGGCCGGGGCGCTGGTCGACGCCGGGGTGCTCGTGGGGTTCGCGGTCCTGGTCTGGCTGCTGACGCGGCGGCACGTGCGCTGGCGCGACGCCTAGCTGCCCGGCGCCCGCTCGGGGCCGGGGTGGTGGTGAGTGCGGTGGAGGTGCGGTGTGGTGACGGAGGAGCGGTTCGCGGAGATGTTCCGGGAGGCGGTCGTGGAGGTCATGGGGGAGGGGCCGCCGGAGGGGGTGGGCATGGACACGCCGCTGGCGGACCTGCACATGGACTCGCTGTCGCAGGTCGAGGTGATCAGCAGGCTGGAGTCGGAGACGGGCGTCCGCGTGCCGAACGACCGGCTGACCGGCATCAGCACGCCGCGCGACCTGCTCGCGGTGCTCCAGTCGGGGTGAGGGGCGCGCGCCCCGGAACCGGGTGGGCCGCGTCCGGGGCGGTGCCGCGGCTGTGGGGGGGTGGGCACCTCCTGGGGGCGGGGTTCGCGGCGCCGTGGGACGCGGGGCTGAGCGAGCGGATCTGCTCGGCCCGAGCCGGTGACGCGGCGCTGGACTCGCTCTTCCGGGTGATCAGCGCGCTGGGGAACCCCGCGCCGGTCACGGGACTGGCGGTTTTGTCGTGCTGCTGTGCTCTACTGCTGGGGCGGTCGTCTGCCGGGCTCGTGCTGCTCGCCGTGCCCTGGCTCGCCTCGCTCGCGTGCGGTGCGCTCAAGGACGTGGTCACCAGACCACGCCCCGGTTTCGGGTGCGTGGCCGCCGCGCAGACGGGGTTCAGCTTCCCCAGCGCGCACGCGGTCGGCGCGACGACGGGCCTGCTGCTCGTCGCCTTGGTGCTGCCCGCTGCGGTGCTCCCCGCCGGGGTGCCGCCCACTGCGGTCCGCTGCGCCGCCGCGCGTCCCGTTGCCGGAGTCGCCGCTGCCGCGCGCCGGGGCACGAGGAGGGCTGCTCCCGCGATCCTGGTCGCCAGGGGCGTCGCTGCCAGGGGCGTCGCTGTCAGGGGCGCCGCTGTCAGGGGCGTCGCTGTCAGGTGTGCTGCTGCGGGGTGTGCCGCTGCCGCACGTCCCGCCGCGTCGGCCTCGGCGCTCGCCGTCGTGCTCGCCCCGGTGCTCGCGGAGGCGGTGTCGTTCTCGCGGGTCGCCCTGGGCGCGCACTACCTGACCGACTTGCTGTTCGGTCAGGCGTTCGGGGCGGGATGGGCGTGGTTGGGGGTGCGCGCTCTGGTGGTCACGGGCGCAGGTTCTCGCGCGCCCACTGCG
>NZ_JBQGCX010000490.1:0-3751 GCF_052038725.1 Actinosynnema sp. | reverse complement strand
CTCGTACAGCCCGAACGCCGCCTTCCCGGACTGCCAGCCGCCGCACGACCTGATCTCCATCGTGAAGGTGCCGCTGAAGAACCCGACGGCGGCCTCGCTGCTGGGCGAGCGCGTGCTGTTCCCGGACGGCGGCAACCCCGGCCGCAGCGGCTCGGTGGCCACCGGGTACGTGTCGGCGACCTCGGGCTGCCACGACATCACCGTCTACCCGTCGAAGGACCTGGCGGCGGGCGCGTGCATGGGCGACGGCGTGCTCTGGGACATCTCCGACCGGGAGAACCCGCGCGAGATCAGCCGCGTGCAGGACGACGTGAACTTCGCGTTCTGGCACTCGGCGACGTTCAACAACACCGGCACGAAGGTCGTCTTCACCGACGAGCTCGGCGGCGGCGGCGCGGCGACCTGCACCGAGGCCATCGGCCCGAACCGGGGCGCGGACGGCATCTACGACATCACCGGGCGCGGCGACGACCGGGAGCTGGTGTTCAAGAGCTACTTCAAGATCCCCCGGCACCAGACCGAGACCGAGAACTGCGTGGCGCACAACGGGTCGCTGATCCCGGTGCAGGGCCGCGACATCATGGTGCAGTCCTGGTACCAGGGCGGCGTGTCGGTGTGGGACTTCACCGACTCGACCCGGCCGCGTGAGATCGGGTTCTTCGAGCGGGGTCCGCTGCCCAACGGCGCGGGCGGCGGCACGTGGTCCGCGTACTACTACAACGGGTACGTGTACAGCTCGGACATGGCCAAGGGCCTGGACGTGCTGGACATCCGCGACCCGCGCGTGCTCACCGCGAAGCTGGTGCGCACCGACGAGCTGAACGTGCAGACCCAGGGCCACTACCGGGAGCTGTTCCGGTAACCAGGGCCAGAACCCTTGAGGCGGAAGGGGCCACCGGTGATCCGGTGGCCCCTTCCCGTTGTCCCGCGGGGGATCGATCAGGCCGGGCCGACCAGCCCCCGGTCCGGCGCGCCCCGCCGCCCCACCTCGGCGCCCGCCGGGCAGTCGGTGGCGCGGGACGACGGGTGGTCCACCCGCACGACCTGCTCCCCACCGGCCAGGCGCACCGAGAGCCGGGTCACCGGCCCCAGGAAGCTCTGCGCCACAACGGTTCCGATCAGGGCGCCGGCATTGTCGCCACCGGCCGCGCCGCCACCGGCGGGGTGCGCGGTCACCTCGACGTCCTCGGGCCGCACGATCACCGACACCGCGTCGCCGGACGCCACCCCCGGCGCGCCGGGCGCGGGCAGCAGGTGCGCGCCCAGCCGGACCCCGCCGGACTCGACCGTGCCCGCCACGGTGTTGGTGACGCCGACGAACTGCGCCACGAACGCCGACGCCGGTTCCCGGTACACCTTCGACGGGGTGTCCAGCTGCTCCAGCCTGCCGTGGGACATCACGCCGACCCGGTCGGAGACGGCCAGCGCCTCCTCCTGGTCGTGCGTGACGAACAGGGTCGTGATGCCCAGCTCGGTCTGGATGCGGCGGATCTCCTCGCGCAGCCCGACCCTGACCTTGGCGTCCAGCGCCGACAGCGGCTCGTCCAGCAGCAGCACCCCTGGCCGGATCGCCAGCGCGCGGGCCAGCGCCACGCGCTGCTGCTGGCCGCCGGACAGCTGGTGCGGGTAGCGACCGCCCAGGTGCGCGAGGCCCACCAGCTCCAGCAGCTCCCCGGCGCGGGCCCTGCGGTCGGGCTGCTTGCGCAGCTTGAGCCCGAACTCGATGTTCTGCGCGGCGGTGAGGTTCGGGAACAGGCTGTAGGCCTGGAACACCATGCCCATGTCCCGCCGGTTCGCGGGCACGCCGGTGATGTCGCGCCCCTCGACCAGCACCGAGCCCGCGTCGGCGGTCTCGAAGCCCGCGACGATGCGCAGCGCCGTGGTCTTGCCGCAGCCGCTGGGGCCCAGCAGGCTGATCAGCTCGCCCTCGGCGAGGTCGAGGTCGAGCCCGTCGAGCGCGGTGTGCCCGCCGAAGGACTTGCGCAGCCCCTTCAGTTCCAGATGACCCATCTCAGCCTTCCTCGGCGGTGGCGCGGCGCCGCCCGCTGCCCGCCGAGGACAGCAGGAGCAGCAGCGCGAAAGCGAACAGCAGGCACAGCAGCGACACCGCGATGGACACGCCCGCGTCGCGCTTGCCGATCAGGTTGACCCGCACCTGGAGGGTGTCGAAGTTGAGCAGGGAGGCGATGGTGAACTCGCCCAGCACCAGCGCGACGGACAGCAGCGCGGCGCTGATCAGCGCGGTGCGGATGTTCGGCACGACGATCCGCAGCAGCACCGTGCCCCAGCCGGCGCCCAGTCCCCTGGCGGCCTCGGCCAGGGTCTTGAGGTCGATCGCGGACAGGCCCGCGTCGAGCGAGCGGTGGGCGAACGGCAGCACCAGCACCGCGTACGCGAGCGCGAGGGTGAGCGGCGAGTCGCCGAGGAAGTAGTCGACCCAGGCGTACAGCGGGGCCATGCCGACCACCAGCACGATCGCCGGGATCGCCACCGGCAGCAGGCACAGGAACTCCACCACGCGGCGCAGCGCGGGCAGCCGCAGCCGGATCCACGCCATGGTGGGCACGAGCAGCGCCAGCACCAGCAGCGAGGACAGCAGGGCCAGCTGCGCCGACACCCAGATCGCTTCGACGAGGTCCGGGTCGGTGACGATGCCGGACCAGGACTGGAGGCTGCGCGTGCCGTTGGCGCCCCTGGTGGAGAACTCGGCCATGGCGACCAGCGGCAGCGCGAAGTACGCGCCGAGGACAACGAGCACGACCGCGCGCAGCGCGCCGCCGCTTCCCTTGCGGCGCCTGGGCTTCGCGGGCTCCTGCGGCACCGCTTCCCGCGTCACTGCCATCGGGCGAACCTCCGCTGGAGCAGGGCGTGCAGGCCCATGGCCACGCCGACCACGACGATCATGCCCAGGCCGAGCGCCTTGCCCAGGTTCTCCTGCCCCAGCAGCACTTCCCCGGTGAGGAAGCCCCGGATCTGCAGCGGCACGATCGGGCTGCCCTGGGACACCAGGGCGGCGGCGGTGGCGTAGGCGGAGAACGCGTTGGCGAACAGCAGCAGCGCCGAGCCGAGGAACGCGGGCAGCAGGATCGGGCCGCCCACGTGCCGCCAGTAGGTCCAGCCGGAGCCGCCCAGGCTCTCGGTGGCCTCGCGCCACTGCGGGCGCAGGCCGTCGACGGCGGGCAGGAACACGATGACCATGAGCGGGATCTGGAAGAACGTGTAGACCAGGGTGAGGCCGGGCAGCTCGAACAACCACGCGCCGGTCGCGAACAGGTCGACGCCGAGGGTGTCGGCCAGGAACCGGGTGACCAGGCCCTGGAAGCCCACGGTGGCGAGGAACGCGAACGCGAGCGGCACGCCGCCGAACTGGGCGAGGACGCCGGACGCGGCGAGCACGACCTTGCGCGTGACGCCCTCGGGCCTGCCCGAGGCCACGGCCCAGGACAGCAGGGCGCCGAGCGCGGCGCCGATCAGGGCGGTGAGCGCGGACAGCTGGACGCTGCGCAGGAACGCCTGGAGGTAGACGCCCTCGGTGAGGGTGGTCAGGTTGGCGAGGGTGAAGGCGCCGTCGTCGTCCTGGAACGCCTCGGCGAGCACGAGCGCCGTCGGGTAGAGCAGGAACGTGCCGACGTAGGCGAGGAACGGCACGACCACCAGCCACGCCGCCCACGACCGGCGGGACGGCCCTCGGCCGGGGGCGGCGGCTCTGCCGCCCCCGGCCGAGGTGTCGACGGGTGCGACCACCGGTCAG
>NZ_JBQGCX010000489.1:0-7324 GCF_052038725.1 Actinosynnema sp. | reverse complement strand
CCTCGCCGCGCTGCGCCGCGACGACCGTCGCCGCGCCGGGCTCGTGCGGTGTCCGCATCCCAATCCTCCTGGCAGTGGTCGGTTCCGCTCAGGAGACGGCGGGCCGGGGCCACGATAACCAGAACGTCCCCCTAGGTTTGGCCGCCATGGACGCAGAGGAGTTCCGCCGGGCGGGGCACGAGGTCGTCGACTGGATCGCCGACTACCGCTCCCGCCTGGAGTCGTTGCCGGTGCTGGCGCAGGTGGAGCCGGGGTGGGTGCGCGAGCGGCTGCCCGCCGAGCTGCCCGAGGAGCCGGAGCCGTTCGACGCGGTGCTCGCCGACGTCGACCGCGTGGTGGTGCCCGCCACGACGCACTGGCAGCACCCGTCGTTCTTCGCGTACTTCCCGGCGAACGCGTCGCTGCCGTCGGTGCTCGGCGACCTGGTCTCCACGGGGCTCGGCGTGCAGGGGATGCTGTGGGCCACCTCGCCCGCGTGCACCGAGCTGGAGCAGGTGCTGATGGACCAGCTCGTGGCGGCGATGGGCCTGCCCGAGTCGTTCCTGGGCGGCGGGGTCATCCAGGACACCGCGTCGTCGGCCGCGCTGGTGGCGCTGGTGGCGGCGCTGCAGCGGGCGTCGGGCGGGAAGTGGCGGGCGGCCGGGGTGGACGGGTCGGAGACGATCTACGTGTCCTCGCAGACGCACTCGTCGCTGGCCAAGGCGGCCCGGATCGCGGGCCTCGGCGAGGAGGCGGTGCGCGCGGTTCCCACCGGCGACGACCTGGCGATGTCGGCGGACGCGCTGGAGGCCGCGATCGCGGCGGACGTGGCGGCGGGCAGGCGGCCGGTGCTGGTGTGCGCGACCGTCGGCACCACCGGGACCGGCGCGGTCGACCCGGTGCGGGCGATCGGCGAGGTGTGCGCGCGGCGCGGGGTGTGGCTGCACGTGGACGCGGCGTGGGCGGGCGCGGCGGCGGTGTGCCCGGAGCACCGGGGGATGCTGGACGGCCTGGAACTGGCCGACTCGTACTGCGCGAACGCCCACAAGTGGCTGCTGACGGCGTTCGACGCGTCCCTGTTCTGGACCTCGCGGCCGGACGTGCTGGTGGACGCGCTGACGATCCTGCCGGAGTACCTGCGCAACCCGGCGACCGAGTCGGGCGCGGTCGTGGACTACCGCGACTGGCAGGTGCCGCTGGGCAGGCGGTTCCGGGCGCTGAAGCTGTGGGCTGCGCTGCGGACCCACGGGCTGAGCGGGGTGCGGGCGCACCTGCGCGGGCACGTGGAGCTGGCGCGGAAGCTGGAGGGGTGGGTCGAGGCGGACCCGAGGTGGGAGGTCGTGACGCCCAGGACGCTGTCGCTGCTGGTCATCGCGGTGCGCGGGGACGAGGGGGCGACCAGGCGGGCGGTGGAGGCGGTGAACGCGAGCGGTGAGGCGTACCTGACGCACGCGGTGGTGGGCGGGCGGTACGTGGCGCGGGTGGCGGTGGGGGCGATCGGGACGCGGGAGCGGCACGTGCGGGCGCTGTGGGAGGCGCTGCGCGCGGCGGTGTGAGGCGGCGCGGTGGCCGGACTGCCGCCCCCGGTCACCGCCGCAGCAGCTCCGCCAGGTCGACCACCAGCGGGAACGGGCTCGCCAGCTCCACCTTGCCGCTGCCCGAGGCCACCGGCTCCCCGTCCAGGCGGGCGCTCGGCACGACGACCACGTCGGGCGCGCGCACGGTCACCGGGGGCGCCGGGTTGATCAGCACGTCGACCTCGTGCACGGCGTAGAGGTCGTCCGGGACGGCCTCGTTGAGCCGCGCGGTGAGGCGGTGGATCGCGATCTGGTGCCTCGGGCGCGTCCCACTCCTCCAAGCTCAGCAGGTGATCGGGGTAGGGCATCGCGGTCATCGCCTTCCACCTCCCCTCATCACCCCAGGAGTGGTCCACAGCACAGCGTGATCACTTGATCACCCGCAGCAACCCCTCCTGCACCACGGTCGCCACCAGCTCCCCGTCCGCGCTGAAGAACCGCCCCGTCGCCAGCCCTCGCGCGCCGGACGCCGAGGGCGAGGCGCAGTCGTACAGGAACCACTCGTCGGCCCGGAAGCGGCGGTGGAACCACATCGCGTGGTCCAGGCTCGCGCCGAGCACGTTGTCCGTGCCCCAGTACACCCCGTGCCTGACCAGGATCGAGTCCAGCAGCGTCATGTCCGACGCGTACGCCAGCACGCACACGTGCAGCAGGTCGTCGTCGGGGAGCTTGCCGTCCGCCCGCATCCACACCTGGCTGCGCGCCTCGGCGGGGCCGCTGTCGCGGGCCTTCCACGGCGGGGTCGTCACGTACCGCAGGTCGATCGGGCGCGGCAGCCGCGCCATCGCGCCCGCCTTGTCGAGGTAGCCCTCGGCGGCGGTGGCGTAGTCGGGCAGGGTGTCCGGCGCGGGGACGTCCGGCATCGGCTCCTGGTGGTCCATGCCGGGCTCCTCGCTCTGGAAGGAGGCCGACAGGGAGAAGATGGCCTTGCCGCGCTGCACCGCCACCACCCGGCGGGTGGTGAACGAGCGGCCGTCGCGGATGCGGTCCACTTCGTACACGATCGGGATGCGCGGGTCGCCCGGCCGGATGAAGTACGAGTGCAGCGAGTGCACCCGGCGCTCCGGCGGGACCGTCCGCCCGGCGGCCACCAGCGCCTGCCCGGCGACCTGGCCGCCGAACACCCGGACCGGCGACTCGGCCGGGGAGACCCCGCGGAAGATGTTCTCCTCGATGCGCTCCAGGTCGAGCAGCGCCACGAGGCGGTCGAGCACGGGCTGCCCGTGCGGCACGCCGTCGGTGTCCAGCGGCCCCTCTGTGGGGAATCCGGCGGCAGCGGCGGCACGGGCAGCCTCGGTCACGTCTATCTCCAGTGGTCAGGCGTGGTCTTCCTCACCGAGCCGGTGGACCCGGATGAGGTTCGTCGACCCCACGGTACCGGGCGGGGAGCCCGCCACGACCACCATGAGGTCACCCGCCTGGTACCGCCCGATGGACAGCATCGACGCGTCCACCTGGCGGACCATCTCGTCGGTGGACTCCACCCTGGGCACCAGGAACGTCTCGGTCCCCCAGGTCAGCGACAGCTGGGCGCGCACGCTCTGCTCGGGCGTGAACGCGAGCAGCGGCAGGTGCGTGTGCAGGCGGGCGAGCCGCCGCACGGTGTCGCCGGACTGGGTGAAGGCGACCAGCGCCTTCGCGTTGAGGCGCTCGCCGATGTCGCGGGCCGCGTAGGAGATCACGCCGCGCTTGGTGCGCGGGACGTGGGTCAGCGGCGGCACGGTCGTCGACTCGGTCTCGACGTGCTCGATGATCCGGCTCATCGTCTGGACCGTCTCGATGACGTAGCGGCCGACGCTGGTCTCGCCGGACAGCATCAGCGCGTCCGCGCCGTCGAGCACGGCGTTCGCCACGTCGGAGGCCTCCGCGCGGGTCGGCCGGGAGTTGGTGATCATCGAGTCGAGCATCTGGGTCGCCACGATGACCGGCTTGGCGTTCTCGCGGGCGATCTGGATGGCCCGCTTCTGCACCAGCGGCACGTACTCCAGGGGGAGCTCGACGCCCAGGTCGCCGCGGGCGACCATGACGCCGTCGAAGGCCAGGACGATGGCCTCCAGGTTGTCCACCGCCTCCGGCTTCTCGATCTTGGCGATCACCGGGAGGCGGCGGCTGCCCGACCGGTCCATGACCTGGTGGACCAGGTCGATGTCGGCGGGCGAGCGGACGAAGGACAGGGCGATGAAGTCCACGCCCAGGCTGAGGGCGAACTCCAGGTCCTCGATGTCCTTCTCGGACATGGCGGGGACGGAGACGTCCATGCCGGGCAGGGACAAGCCCTTGTTGTTGCTGACGGGGCCGCCCTCGGTGACCTCGCAGACGACGTCCGGACCGTCGACCTCGATCACGACGAGGCCGACCTTGCCGTCGTCCACGAGCAGCCGGTCGCCGACCTTGGCGTCCTTGGCGAGCTCCTTGTAGGTGGTTGAGACCCGGTCGTGGGTGCCCTCGACGTCCTCGACGGTCACCCGCACGACGTCGCCCGTCCGCCACTCGACGGGACCGTGGGCGAAGCGCCCGAGCCTGATCTTGGGGCCCTGGAGGTCGGCGAGAACGCCCACCGCCCGACCCGAGGCCTCCGCCGCGGATCGCACCAGGTCGTAGACCTGCTTGTGATCTGCGTGGCTGCCGTGGCTGAAGTTCATCCTTGCCACGTCCATACCGGCCGCAACCAGCTCGTTGATCTTGTCAGCGGTGGCGGTGGCGGGGCCCAGGGTACAGACGATCTTCGCGCGTCGACTCACGTTCCAAGAGACTAGCCCTGCTGACTGGACCGATCAGGATGTACCCGGCGGTAATCCGCTCGAAACAGGGAAAATCCCCGGTGTGATGGCCAGATTCTTTCCGTTGGTGACCGCGCTGTCGCTCAGCGTCATCATTCTGTTCACCCCGGCGTCGGGCGTGCCCGGTTCGCCGCCCGGAACGGACAAGGTGGTGCACGCCGTCCTGTTCGCGCTGCTGGCGCTCACCGCGCTGCACGCCCGGCTGCCGCGCGGGGCGGCGCTGGCGGGGCTGGTGGCGTACGCCGGGCTGTCCGAGGTGGCGCAGCACCTGCTGACCGGCCTGGGGCGCTCCGGGGACGTGGCGGACGCCGTGACGGACGTCGCGGGAATCGGGCTGGGGTGGCTGCTGCACCGGCGGCCGGGCCACCGGGCAGGGCGGGTTCGAGGGGGTGCGGGCGGGCGCTAGCGCGGATTTCCCCCGGCTCGGGAAGACTTCCGGTCCCGGACGTTCCAGGGGTTCGGACGTCCGGGACCGGAGCGGCGCCTTCGGGCGGCGCCTTCGGGCGGCGCCTGCGGAGCGGTTTCCCGGATCAGCGCCGGAAGCCGACCTCGGTGACGCCGACGTGGTCGGCGCACCACTCGTTGAACGCCACCAGCTCGCGCCAGGCCCCGAGGACCCGGTCGAAGCACTCGCGCTCGTGCAGCACGTCGTCCGGCCCCCAGACCTTCGCGGCGTAGATCGACCGGTGCTTGAGCAGCTCCAGCCGGGGGTGCTCGGGGTCGGCGCCGCGCGGGGCGCGCTTGAGCCGGTTGCCCCTGATCTCCCAGCCGCCCGCGACGAGCTTGTCCAGGACGGCCCGCAGCTCCTCGCCCCGGCGCTCGTCGGCGGCGGACTCGCGGTAGCGCGCGAGCTGGTCGGACGCCATGGCGAACGACCCGCCGCCGACCATCAGCCCCTCGGGGCTGATCTGCGCGTAGTAGGCCCCGCCGCCCCGCCCGGACTCGACCACGCCGCCGCAGTGCGTCTTGTACGGCGTCTTGTCCTTGCTGAACCGGACGTCCCGGTGCGGCCGGAACACCTTCCCGGCCCCGAACTCCGCCTCCAGGTCGGCCAGCAGGGCGCGCATGGGGTCGCGGACGTCGGAGTGGTAGGTGTGCTTGTTGGCCTCCCAGTAGGCCTTGGAGTTGTCGGCCACGAGCCCGTCGAAGAAGTCGATCGCGTACTCACCGAACCCGCGGAATTCCATGGGCACAGCCTACTTCGCCGGTTCGGGTGGTTAGCGCAAACCCTGGGCGACGGGATGCGCGCCACAGGCCCCCACCGGGCGAGCGGCAGTTCACCTCATCGGGCAAGCGGACCCTCGTGCATTTATTCCACATCAAATGGGTAGGCTTTGTGGTGCGTTTGCGGCAACCCCTGTGCCGAACGCGCGGCCAGTGAAACTTTTCCGCATTTATCGAGAGGACTTCGACGTGAAGACTGCACGTGGCGGCGCGGGCGGCGACGGCGACGGCGACTGAGCCGTCGTCCGCCGTGCCCTCAGGCGATCTCACGCCTTCAGCTGATCTGCAGGAGCATCCCTAGTTCGCGGTGCGCCACCACGTCGACGCCGTCGACGTAGAACCGCGCGCGCCCCCGCTCGTCGGTCGCCCTGCCCCAGTGGACCCCCTCGTCGTGCTCGGAGAACCCGAACGGTTCGAACGCGGCGTCGACCCCCTCGGGCAGGGTGACCTGATATCTCGCGTAGGGAACCGGCCTGCCGAACCGGAACGTGAACTTGTCCGCTTTCCCCTCGCGCATGAACGGCATCGACTTGCCCGGCCAGTCGCACTCGACCACGACGGAGATCTCCTCGCCGACGCGCGGCGGTTCCGCGAAGTGGATGACCAGGCGCAGCCTGCCGTCCCCCAGCCACTGGACGGTGCGCTCCAGGTTCACGCCGGGCCGGTCACCGATCAGGAGCTTGCGCACCCGCAACCGCACCTTGCCCCGGTGCCGGGAGGGTTGCGGCCACCCGGAGCCGAAGGCCAGGCGCATGAACAGCATTCCGCTCTCGGTCACCTCGGCTCGGATGGTGGTGGTGTCGAGCGAATCGCCCCTGCTGTTCCGGATGACCGAGGACTCCTCCCACTTGATGAAGCGGTACGGGAGCCCCTCGTGGTCCAGGATCGCTTTCACGTAGCGCAGGACGAGCCCGCGGTGCGCGTCGGCCTCGCGGCGCAGGGAACCGAGACCGCCGATCAGCAGCAGCACCGAGCACAGCGCCAGCGACACCAGGAGCGCGACCGAGATCGCTTGCACCAAGCCATCTCCGAGGACGAACCCGAGAATTGCGGACAGCAGCGCGGCGGCGGCCACCGATCTGATCACCGGGCGCGCGTCCTCACGCGTCAGGCAATCGCCGATCCGGGAGAGGAAGCCTTTGAGCACAAGAACCCCCGACGTTCCGTTCCAGCCCATCGTGAAATCACGGTAACCAGTTCCGGGAGGTCCAAGCGGCCCATTCTTCGAGGGGCGCGGTCCTGCTCACGGCCCCGGTGGCGCGCCTCCGAAAGGAGGCGTCGGGCTACCGTTCGACGCAGGCGGGTTGGGCCGGGTTCAGCAGTTCGGCCATCAGCTCGACGGGCAGCACCGGGTTCGCGGCGGCGCGGCTGAGGGCGTTCCAGGGCGCGTCGTCGGCCAGCAGGACCGGGAACGCGGACGCGGGCAGGTTCGGGTGGGACGCCGCCTCCTCCGCCGCGCGCTCGTCGGACAGGCAGCGCAGCAGGGTCTCCGGTCCGGCGTTGGGGTGGGCGGCGATCGCGCGGTACGCCTTCCTCGGGGTTTCCGGGTCCCGCGCCATGCGGTCGAGCAGGTCGGGCGGGCAGTTCGGGTTGTGCGCCAGGCGCTGGTGCAGGCGGGGGCCGTGGCGGTCCGCGAGGGCGCGCAGGCGGTCCTCGGGCAGCGCGGGGTTCGCGATCACGGCCTTGACCACGACCACGTCCCCGTCCTCCGCGAACGCCTCCAGGAGGTCGTCGGGGAGGTCCTCGCGCGCGGCCACCAGCGCC
>NZ_JBQGCX010000488.1:0-9345 GCF_052038725.1 Actinosynnema sp. | reverse complement strand
CTTCTTCGCGCTGTGGATGGGCATGGCGCACAACATCCCCAGCTACACGCTCGCCGCGTCGCTGGTGGCGCTGGGCATGGACTGGGTGCAGGCGCTGCTGACCATCACGCTCGGGAACCTGGTCGTGCTCGCGCCGATGCTGCTCAACAGCCACGCGGGCACCAAGTACGGCATCCCGTTCCCGGTGTTCGCCCGCGCGTTCTACGGGGTGCGCGGGGCGAACCTGGTGGCGCTGCTGCGGGCGTTCGTGGCGTGCGCGTGGTTCGGCATCCAGACCTGGGTGGGCGGCAAGGCGCTGCACGTGATCGTCGGGCGGCTGGCGGGCGAGGCGTGGACCGGCGCGCCGGTGGTGCTGGGCCAGGTGTGGACGCTGTGGCTGTGCTTCCTGGTGTTCTGGGCGGTGCAGATGCTGGTCATCTGGCGGGGCATGGAGGCGATCCGGCGGTTCGAGAACTGGACGGCCCCGCTGGTGTCGGTCGGGTTCCTGGTGCTGCTGGCGTACGTGGCGGTGAAGGCGGGCGGGTTCGGGCCGATCCTGTCCGAGCCGTCGAAGCTGGGCTGGGGACCGGACTTCTGGAAGGTGTTCTTCCCCGCGCTGATGGGGATGATCGCGTTCTGGTCGACGCTGTCGCTGAACATGCCGGACTTCACCCGGTTCGGCGGGAGCCAGCGCAAGCAGGCGCTCGGGCAGGTGCTGGGGCTGCCGACCACGATGACGTTCATCGCGGTGGTGGCGATCCTGACCACCTCGGGCGCGGTCGCCCTGTACGGCGAGGCGATCTGGGACCCGGCGGAGCTGGCGAGCCGGTTCGACAGCACGGCGGTGGTGCTGGTCGCGCTGGTGTCGCTGGTGCTGGCGACGGTGTCGGCGAACCTGGCGGCGAACGTGGTGAGCCCGTCGTACGACTTCTCCAACGCGTTCCCGCGCCGGATCAGCTTCGCGGTGGGCGGGCTGATCACGGGTGTGCTCGGCGTGCTGATCCAGCCGTGGCGGCTGATCTCCGACCCTGGCATCTACATCTTCGCGTGGCTCGGGTTCTACGGCGGGCTGCTGGCGTCGGTGGCCGGGGTGTTCGTCGCCGGGTACTGGGTGCTGGCGCGGACCCGCCTCGAACTGCCCGACCTGTACCTGTCCGGGCGCGGGGCCTACTGGTTCACCGGCGGCTGGAACTGGCGGGCGGTGGCGGCGACCGCGCTCGGGTCGCTGCTGGCCGTCGGCGGCGCCCACGGCGGACCGTTCCCGGCGGACGGGCTCATCCCGCTGCTCAAACCGCTCTACGACTACAACT
Source organism: Actinosynnema sp. (assembly GCF_052038725.1). Classification (NCBI taxonomy): domain Bacteria; kingdom Bacillati; phylum Actinomycetota; class Actinomycetes; order Pseudonocardiales; family Pseudonocardiaceae; genus Actinosynnema; species Actinosynnema sp. The sequence goes on along the minus strand of NZ_JBQGCX010000488.1, from coordinate 8,056 downwards.
GGGTCGTCGGCCTGGTGGTCGGCATGGCCGGCTACCTGGTGCTGGCGCCACGGAAGGAGCAGGCGTGAACGACGTCGTCCGCGCGGCACTGGTCCAGCGGAAGTGGACCGGGTCCAAGGAGAGCATGGTGGCGAGCGCCGTGGAGGCGATCGCGTCGGCGGCCTCGCAGGGGGCGCGGGTGGTGTGCCTGCAGGAGCTGTTCTACGGGCCGTACTTCTGCCAGGTGCAGGACCCGGAGTTCTACTCCTACACCGAGGGCGTCCCGGACGGGGAGACCACCGAGCTGATGCGGGAGGTCGCGGCGCGGCACGGGGTGGTGCTGGTCGTGCCGGTGTACGAGCAGGAGCAGCCCGGCGTGTACTACAACACCGCCGCGGTGATCGACGCGGACGGCACGTACCTGGGCAAGCACCGCAAGAACCACATCCCGCAGGTGAAGGGGTTCTGGGAGAAGTTCTACTTCCGGCCCGGCAACCTGGGCTACCCGGTGTTCGACACGGCGGTGGGCCGGATCGGCGTGTACATCTGCTACGAGCGGCACTTCCCCGAGGGCTGGCGGGCGCTGGGGCTGGCGGGCGCGCGGATCGTGTTCAACCCGTCCGCGACCAGCCGGGGCCTGTCGCAGTACCTGTGGCGGCTGGAGCAGCCCGCGGCGGCGGTGGCGAACGAGTACTTCGTCGGCGCGATCAACCGGGTGGGGGTGGAACCGCTGGGGGACAACGACTTCTACGGGCAGTCGTACTTCGCGGACCCGCGCGGGCAGCTGATCGGCGAGGCGGCCTCGGACACCGAGGACGAGATCGTGGTGCGGGACCTGGACATGGGGCTGCTGGCCGAGGTGCGGGACCTGTGGGCGTTCTACCGGGACCGCAGGCCGGACACCTACGAGGGCCTGGTGACGCCGTGAGGACGCTGATCAGCGGCGGGCTGGTGGTGAACGCGGCCGGGTCGGTGCGGGCGGACGTGCTGGTGGAGGGCGAGAAGGTCGCGGCGCTGCTGGCTCCGGGCGTCGAGCTCGGGCTGGAGGTGGACGAGCGGGTCGACGCGAGCGGGAAGTACGTGATCCCCGGCGGGGTCGACGCGCACACCCACATGGAGATGCCGTTCGGCGGGACGCGGTCCAGCGACGACTTCACCAGCGGCACGGTCGCGGCGGCGTGGGGCGGGACGACCACGATCATCGACTTCGCCGTGCAGGCCAAGGGGACCTCACTGCTGTCCACTTTGGACAAGTGGCACGCCAAGGCGGACGGCAAGTGCGCGGTGGACTACGGGTTCCACATGATCGTGTCGGACGTGGACGACTCCTCGCTCAAGGAGATGGGCGCCTGCCTGGACGCGGGCGTGAACTCGTTCAAGGTGTTCATGGCCTACCCCGGCGTCTTCTACGCCACCGACGGGGAGATCCTGCGCGCGATGCAGCGGGCGCGCGAGATCGGCGGCACGGTCATGGTGCACGCCGAGAACGGGATCGCGATCGACGAACTGGTCGCCCAGGCGCTCGCCGAGGGGCGCACCGACCCGGTGCAGCACGGGCTCACCCGGCCGCCGGAGCTGGAGGGCGAGGCGACCTCGCGGGCCATCGCGCTGGCGAAGGTCACCGGGGCGCCGCTCTACGTCGTGCACCTGTCGGCGGCGCAGGCGCTCGACGCGGTCACCGAGGCGCGGGACACCGGGCAGAACGTGTTCGCCGAGACCTGCCCGCAGTACCTGTACCTGTCGCTGGAGGACCTGGCGCGCCCCGGTTTCGAGGGCGCGAAGTACGTGGCCTCCCCGCCGCTGCGGCCGGTCGAGCACCAGGCGCGGCTGTGGCGGGGGCTGCGCACCAACGACCTGTCGGTGGTCTCGACCGACCACTGCCCGTTCTGCTTCGCCGACCAGAAGGTGCTGGGGCGGGGCGACTTCTCCAAGATCCCCAACGGGGTGCCGGGCGTGGAGCACCGGATCGACCTGCTGCACCAGGGTGTCGTGCGCGGCGAGATCGGGCTGGAGCGGTGGGTGGAGATCTGCTCGACCACCCCGGCCCGGATGTTCGGGCTGCACCCGCGCAAGGGCGTCGTCGCGCCGGGGGCCGACGCGGACCTCGTCGTGTACGACCCGGCCGCGAGGCAGACCATCTCGGCGGCCACGCACCACATGAACGTGGACTACTCGGCGTTCGAGGGGTTCGAGCTGACCGGGCGGGTCGAGGTGGTGCTCTCGCGCGGGCGGGTCGTGGTGGACCGGAGCGGGTTCCGGGGGTCGGCCGGGCACGGGCGGTTCCTGGCCCGCGAGCTGAACCAGTACCTGGTGTGAGGGGATGAGCGTGGACTTCGGCGTGGTGCTCCAGACCGACCCGCCCGCGCGGGCCGTCGTGGAGTCGATGAGGGCGGCGGAGGGCTCGGGGTTCGGCTACGGCTGGACGTTCGACTCGGTCGTGCTGTGGCAGGAGCCGTTCGTCGTGTACTCGCAGGTCCTGGCGGCGACGAAGGACCTCGTGGTGGGGCCGATGGTGACCAACCCGACCACCCGCGACTGGTCGGTGACGGCCTCGCTGTTCGCGACGCTGAACGACATGTTCGGCAACCGGACGGTGTGCGGGATCGGGCGCGGGGACTCGGCGCTGCGGGTGCTCGGGCGGGAGCCCGCGACGCTCGCGGAGCTGAGGTCGGCGATGCGGGTGATCAAGGACCTGGCGGAGGGGCGCGAGGCGTCGCCGCACGGCGTCCCGGTGCGCATCCCGTGGGTGCGGGACGGGAAGCTGGAGGTGTGGATGGCGGCCTACGGGCCGAAGGCGCTCAAGCTGGTCGGCGAGCAGGCGGACGGGTTCATCCTGCAGACGGCCGACCCGGACATCGCGCGGTGGACCATCGGGGCGGTGCGCGAGGCCGCCGCCGGGGTCGGGCGGGACCCGGCGTCGGTGGCGGTGTGCGTGGCGGCGCCCGCGTACGTCGGGGCGGACCTGCCGCACCAGCGGGACCAGCTGCGGTGGTTCGGCGGGATGGTCGGGAACCACGTGGCGGACCTGGTGGCGCGGTACGGGGACTCCGGGGCGGTGCCCCGCGCCCTGACCGACTACATCGCCGGGCGGGAGGGGTACGACTACGCGCACCACGGGCGGGCCGGGAACCGGTCGGCGGACTTCGTGCCCGACTCCATCGTGGACCGGTTCTGCCTGGTCGGTCCGGCGGCGGCGCACGTGGAGCGGTTGCGGGAGCTGGCGGAGCTGGGCGTTGACCAGTTCGCGCTGTACCTGATGCACGACGAGAAGGACAAGACGATGGCGGCCTACGGGGCCGAGGTGATCCCGAACGTGTGACCGGTGGTCGCTGGCGGCGGGGAATTGTCGGACCCCGCCGCTAGCTTTCCCGGCATGGGCGAGAACGGGACTTGGGAACTGCTGGAACGGGTCTGGGCGGGGGCCGCGCCGGAGGCGCTGGCGGCTCGGGAGGCGCTGCTGACCGGCGGCGGGGACCGGGTGGAGGCCGCGGCGGTGCTGGAGGCGCACCTGCCGGGGTTCCTGGCGCGGCTGCGGGAGGCGTGCGAGGGGGCGTCGAGCGCGGAGCTGGTGGCGCACGACGCGGTCGTGGAGCGGGCGCTGTGGGAGCTGGACCGGGAGGACGTGCACGCGGTCCTGGACGGGTCGGACGACGGGTTCCTGTACGCGCGGGGGTTCGTGGTGGCGCTGGGGCGGCGGTACTGGGAGGCGGTGCTGGCCGACCCGGAGGTGGGCGTGGAGGACGCCGAGTGCGAGCGGATGTGCTACTTCTTCACGCACCTGCACGACGAGAAGTTCGGCGAGTGGCCGCCCCGGACGGGGATCTCGCGGGAGACGGGGTCGAACCCGGCGGGGTGGGCCTAGTCGGCGGGGGCCTGGCGGGCGGGGCCTGGTCGGCGGAGCGGGGCCGCGGTTCCCGGCGCCGCGGTTCCGGGCGCTGCGGTGGTGATCGTTTGCGCTGATCACCGGCCGCCCGGATCACCCGCGCGACTCACCCGGCGGTGCTACCGTCGGAAGGGTGATCGACTTCGAGAAGGCGTCCGTGTTCAAGCTCGCGCCGTGCGCTCCGGAGGACATCGCTCCACAGGTGTCCCCGATCATGGTGCGCGGCGAGCAGATCATCTCGTGCTTCAAGACCGTGCGGGACTTCGTCGTGTTCACCGACAAGCGGGTCATCGCGGTGAACGTCCAGGGGATGACCGGGCGGAAGAAGGACTTCACCTCGCTGCCCTACAGCCGCATCCAGGCGTTCTCCATCGAGACCGCGGGGACGTTCGACCTCGACGCCGAGCTGGACCTGTGGTTCAGCGGGCTGGGGAAGGTGCGGCTGGAGTTCAAGGGGCACGCCGACGTGCGGTTGCTCGCGCAGGTCATCGGGACGTACGTGCTGGGCTGAGCGGGAGCCGGGCCGCTCGGGGACGGCCGAGGTCAGCGGGCGGGAGCAGCGGGCGGGAGCGCCTGCCGGGCGACGGTCGGTCTACTGGATCGCGCGCGTCGTCCCGTCCCACTCCCCCGCCGCCACCCCCGGCAGCAGCTCGCCGAGCTGACGGGGGTACACCCGCTCGCCGGTCCCGACCAGCTCGTCGGACGTCCACCACCGGTGCCCGGTGATCGTGTCGCGCTCGTACTCCTGGAACCCGGACACGTCGACCGCGCGCTCGCCGTCGACCCGCGCGACGAAGAACCACTCCTCCGCCGCCGTACGCGTCCCGCCGAAGTCCAGCACCTTCCGCCGCACCCACACCGGCCCGACCAGCGCCTCGGGTTCCAGCTCGAACCCGGTCTCCTCGCGCGCCTCGCGCACCGCCGCCGCCCGCAGGTCCTCGCCGCGCTCGACCGCGCCGCCGACGGTGAACCAGAACAGCTCCCCCGGCTCGCTCGGGTCGAAGCCCTCGAACAGCAGCAGCCGCCCCCGCTCGTCGAGCAGCAGCACCCGCGCCGCCACGCGCTTGCGCGGGGCGCCCGGCTCGGCCTCGGGCTCCGGTTCGACGATCTCGAAGTAGCCGGGGGTCGGCGCGGTGCCCGCCCGGTGCAGCCAGCGCACCGACCGCCGCCTGCGCAGCGAGAGCGTGTCCCGCACCGCGTCGTTGTGCACCCGCCTGGCCAGCACCACCCGCTGCTCGGCGTCGACCAGCTCGGCCGCCAGCGCGTTCGGCAGGGCCTCCCGGTCCAGCCCGGACAGCAGCGCGGCCAGCTCGTTCTCCACCGCCTCGCGGTCGCCCTTGGCGGCCACCTCGGCCCGGTCCGCGGCGGCCCTCAGCTCCTTCGACCCGCTGACCGCCGCCACCACCCGCGCCACCACGGCCCGGCGCGCGAGCGCGGCGTCCAGGGCAGCCCACGCGGCGTCGGTGCGCACGTGCAGCCGGTCGAGGCGGTTCGCGGTGGCCAGCGCCCACGGCCCGAGCACGGCGACGACCCCGAGCAGCGCGGCCAGCCCCGTCACCCACGAGGACAGGCTCACCGGCCTGCCTCCGCGACCCGCCTCGGGTTGGCGGCCACGGCGCTCTCGTACACCCGCAGCACCTGCGCGGCCACCACGGACCAGTCGAACGTCTGCACCCGCGCCCGCCCGGCCGCCGCGTACTCGGCGCGCCGCTCCGGGTCGGCGAGCAGGTCGCGCAGCGCCCCGCGCAGCGCCACCGCGTCGCCCACCGGGGTGAGCACGCCCGCCGCGCCGTCGTCCAGCACCCGGCGGAAGGCGTCCAGGTCGCTCGCCGCGACCACCGCGCCCGCCGACATCGCCACGGTCAGGATGATCCAGAAGCTCTCGGCGCCGGTGTTCGGCGCGCAGTAGACGTCGACGCTGCGCAGCGCACGCGCCTTCGTCTCGTCGTCGACCATGCCGAGGAAGTCGATCCGGTCGGCCAGCTCCGGCCCGGCCTGGGCCCGCAGCGCCGCCTCGTCGCCGCGGCCGACCACGAGCAGCCGCACGTCCGGCAGGTCCAGCCCGCGCACCGCCTCCAGCAGCACCGGCATCCCCTTGCGGGGCTCGCTGTAGCGGCCGACGAACCCGATCGTGCCGCCGGGTCGCGGGTAGCCGTCGAGCGGGGTCGCGTCGGCGAAGAAGTCCACGTCGACGCCGTTCGGGATCTCCACCGCGTCGCCGCCCAGGTGCTCGACCTGCACCCGCCTGGCCAGCGCGGACACCGCGATCCGGGCGGTGATCTTCTCCAGGAACGGCTGGAGCACCCCCTGGAACGCGGACAGCATCTTGGAGCGGGGCGTGGAGGTGTGGAAGGTCGCCACGATCGGCCCGTCCGCGACCATCAGCGCCAGCATGGCCAGCGACGGCGCGGTGGGCTCGTGCAGGTGCAGCACGTCGAAGTCGTGCTCGGCGATCCACCGCCGCACCCGCGCGTACGAGACCGGCCCGAACGACAGCCGCGCCACCGACCCGTTGTAGGGGATGCCGACGGCCCGCCCGGCCGGGGTGACGAACTCCGGCAGCGGCGTGTCGTCGTCGGCGGGCGCGAGCACGTCGACCTCGTGGCCGAGCCCGCGCAGCGCCCTGGCCAGGTCGACCACGTGCGCCTGCACGCCGCCGGGCACGTCGAACGAGTACGGGCAGACGATGCCGACCCTCACGCGCTCTCCCCGCGCCGCTCCAGGACCCGGCGCAGCGCCCGCTGCCTGCTCTCCGGCAGGTCCTCGATCCACAGCTTCTGCAGCATGTGCCAGTCGGTGGGGTGGGCGGCGATGTCGGCGGCGAACACGTCGGCCAGCGCCTGCGTGGCGGACGGCACCCCGGACGGGCCGGAGACGCGCACCGGCGGGTGGACGCGGACCACCCAGCCGTCCTCGGTGAACCACGAGCCGGTGGGCAGCAGCGCGGCCCCGGTGGTGGCGGCCAGGGTGGCGGGTCCGGCGGGCATCATGGTCCGGCGGCCGAAGAACGTGACCGGGACGCCACCGGCGGTGAGGTCGCGGTCGGCCAGGAGCACGACCACCTTGTTCTCGCGCAGCCGCTCGGCCAGCACGACGGCCGGGTTGCGCTCGCCGCCGGTCAGCGGCAGCACCTCGAAGCCCAGGCTCTCCCGGAACTCGACGAACCGCCGGTAGACCGACTCGGGCTTGAGCCGCTCGACGACCGTGGTCAGCGAGCCCGCGTGCCCCACGAGCCACACGCCGCCCATGTCGTAGTTGCCGCTGTGCGGCACGGCCAGGACGGCGCCCCGGCCCTCGGCGAGCGCGGCGTCCAGGTTCTCGGCGCCGGTGACGTTGCGTGCCACGTTCCGGTAGGTGGCGTCGAGGTCGGCCGACGGGAGCCGGAACGACTCGCGCCAGTACCGGGCGTAGGAGCGCATGGCCAGCCTGACCAGCTCGTCCAGCTCGGCCTCGCCCGCGCGCGGCACCACCCGGCGCAGGTTGGCGCGCAGCTGCGCCACGCCCTCGCCGCCCCGGCCGGTGACCCAGTCGGCGGCCCGGTCGAACAGGACCTTGGCCAGGCCCTCCGGCATCAGCCTGACCAGTCGCCAGCCAGCGGCGTAGCCGAGGTCGGCCAGCTTGTCCTTCACCGGGTCCCCTCTTCGGACGTCCCCGGCGCGGGCCGCGCCGGGTCCAGCTCACGGGCCGAGCGGGCGGCGGACAGCAACCGCTGCACGACGGTGGCCACCACCAGCGCGAGCAGCGCGTACATCGCGACGGGCAGGACGTACGGCACGCCCAGCCCGTGCAGGCCGACGCCGGTCAGGGCGATGATGCACCGCTCGGCGCGCTCGGCGAGCCCGCCGTCGGCGCTGAGCCCGCTGGCCTCGGCGCGGGCCTTCACGTAGGAGATGACCTGCGCGCCGACCAGGCAGGCGAGCGCGGCGACCGCGACGGCCCGCTCACCGGCGGTGAAGGCCCACCAGGCGATGGCGGCGAACAGCGCGCCGTCCGTGATCCGGTCGCAGGTGGCGTCGAGCACCGCCCCGAAGGGCGTGCCGCCGCCCTGGGCTCGGGCCATCGAGCCGTCGATCAGGTCGAACAGCACGAACAGGGCCATGACGACCGCCCCCGCGAACAGGTGCCCTGCGGGGATGAGCCAGAGGGCCGACGCGGTGGAGCCGACGGCGCCCACGACGGTGACGGCGTTCGGGG
>NZ_JBQGCX010000487.1:0-1695 GCF_052038725.1 Actinosynnema sp. | reverse complement strand
CACACCAGCACGACCTCCACCCCGGCGTCCCTGATCCGGGCGACCTCGTCCGCGGGCGCGTCCACGTCCGTGACCAGCACGTCGATCTCCTCCACCCCGCAGACCCGGCCGAACGCGGTCCGCCCGAACTTCGAGCTGTCGACCGCGGCGACCACCCGCCCGGCCGCGCCCACGGCGGCCAGCTTCACCGCGCTCTCCCCGAGGTCGTGCGCCGACACCCCGTCCCGCGCGCTCAGCCCGCAGCTGCTCAGCACCACCGTGTCGAACCGCATCACCCGGAACGCGTGCTCGGTCAGCGGCCCGGTGAACGCCTGCTCCCCCGCCCTGACCTCACCGCCGGGCAGCAGCAGCCGCACCTGCGCCGAGCCGCGCAGCAGGTCGACCGCGTGCAGCGAGAGCGCCAGCACGGTCACCCGCCGGTCCACCAGGGAGCGGGCGACCTCCAGCGTGGTCGTCCCGGCGTCCAGGACCGCCGTCTCGCCGTCGTCCAGCATCGCCGCGACGGCGGTTCCGATCCGCCGCTTGGCCTCGACCCGCTGCCGCACCCGCGCCGAGTAGGGCGTCGCCTGCCCGGTGAGCATCCCGACCGCCGCGCCCCTGACCCGCCGCAGCAGGCCCTCGCGCTCCAGCACGTCCAGGTCCCGCCGCACGGTCATCTCCGAGCACCCGACCAGCTCCGCGATCTCCGCGACGCCCACCCGCCCGCCGTGCCGCAGGCTGCCCAGGATCACCTCGTGCCGCTGTGCCACATCCACGGAGTTCATCCGAACAACCGGGGTGGTCGTGGTCAAGGGCTGGTGGCCCGCGCCACCCTCCTGGTAGGACTGCCCCACCTTGCTGCCGATCACCGGAGGTCACCAGATGGGTGCGAAGCGAACCGGTTCCGCGTACGGCGACGCGGTCCGCGACCTGCTGTCCAGGGTGGAGGAGCAGAACGCCGCGGCGCTGGACGACGTCGCCGAGCTCGTCCTGGCCTCGGTGCGGGGCGACGGCGTGGTGCTCGCGGCGGGCGCGGGGCACTCGCTGGCGGCGGTCGCCGAGACCTTCTACCGGGCGGGTGGCCTGGCGTGCGTGCGCCCGGTGTACCACCCGGAGCTGCTGCCGATGCACGGCGCGATCAGCAGCACCGCCGCCGAGCGCCGCTCGGGCCTGGCCGGTCAGGTGCTGCGCGAGGCCGGGTTGGCCAGGCACGACGTGCTGTTCGTGTTCTCCACCTCGGGCGTGAACCCGTACCCGGTGGAGCTGGCCGCGCACGCGGCCGACGCGGGCTGCCCGGTGGTGGCCGTGACGTCCCGGTCCGCGAGCGCGGCGGCGCCGAGGCGGGCGGGGTCGACGCTGGCCGACCACGCCACGATCGTGCTCGACACCCTGGTCCCGCCGGGTGACTCGAGCTACCCGCTGGACGCGCCGGTGACGGCGGCGGTGTCGACGATCGCGACCACGTTCCTGTGGAACCTGGTGATGGTGCGGCTGCTGGACAAGGCGACGGAGGAGGGCGTGGAGCTGCCGCTGTGGCGCAGCGCGAACGTGGAGGGCGGGGACGCGGCGAACGCGGGTCTGCTGCGCAAGTACCAGGCGCGGGTGCCGCAGCTGGGCTGAGCGCGGGCGGTGTCCCGGTTGGCCGTGCGGGCGCCGCGGCCCGGTGCGACCGCGCGGGACTTCTTCGCCGCGCTGGGGGTGGGCGACGCGCAGCGG
>NZ_JBQGCX010000486.1:0-3933 GCF_052038725.1 Actinosynnema sp. | reverse complement strand
GCGCGGCGGGTTGGGCGAGGGGCGAGGCGCTGGGGTGCTGAACACAGGGTGCTGAACGCGGGGTGTTGAACGCGGGGTGTTGAACGCGGGGTGTTGAACGCGGGGTGTTGAACGCGGGGTGCGAGGCGCGAAACCGGGTTGGCCATCAGCGCGGGTTGCGAAACCGGGTTGGCGATCAACGCGGGTTGCGGAACCGGGTTGGCGATCGGCGCGGGTTGCGGAGCCAGGAGTAGATGGCGGCGCGAGCCACGAAGCCTTGCGTGGGGCGTGGGGCGTGGGCGCGAGCCTGGCGCGTGCGTCGGCGCGAGGCGCGGAACCGGGGGAGCGGCCCCGTGTCGGCGGGTGAACGGACCGCTCACCCGGAGAACGAGGGCGTGCGGCAGCGTCCCGGTAGCCCGCTCCAGGTTAAGCCGCCCCAGCCCTCCGCAGCCCCCTCTCGAACGGGTGGTGGTCCACCGCGCTGGTTCAGCGCAGCGCCCCCGCGGGGCGGACCTCCCACATCGTCCACAGCGGCCGGTAGCCCTGGCGGGGCCAGAACACCGACGACAGGGGGTTCGGCGGGTTGTAGTAGAGGTACGTGCCCACCGCGCCCATCCGGTGCAGCTCGCGGTGCACGTGCGCCATCAGCTGCTGCCCGACGCCCGACCCCCGCGCCCCCGGCAGCACCGACACGCAGTTCACGTACCCCCACCGCCCCGGCGGCAGCCGGGTCGACGCCGAGTTGCCCGGCTCCGAGAGGACCATCGCGCACTCGGCCAGCCCGACCGCGACCCCCTCCCGCTCGGCCAGCCACGTCGGCCCGCCCGCGGCCAGCCGCTCGGCCAGCGCCCGCCGCTTCAGCGCGACCGCCTCCGGCCGGTTCACCGTCGACCCCACCATCGACGAGTACCGCAGCTCGGCCATCGCCAGCTCCAGCACCGCCTCCAGGTCCGACGGCTTGGCCCGCCGGATCACCAGCGACCCGCTCCGGGAGGCGGGCGCGGGCCCCCGTCGCACCGCCACCACCGACAGCGGCACCATGCCGTGGTCCATCAGCACCGAGCCCGACTCGACGTCCCGGCTCGGCCAGGTCAGCACGCACGCCGAGTCCCGCTCGGCCGGTCCGACCAGCTCCATCCGCCTGCGCCACGCCCGCATCAGCGCGTCCATGCCCGCAGGCCCCGCGCCGCCCAGCAGCGGCGTCAGCTCCCACACCTCGGTGGCCGACCACAGCCGAGCGGGCGAGTTCCGCTCGTGCACCTGCTGCTGGAGCACCCCCGCGACCCGCGTCCCGTCGGGGAGCGCGGCCGTGACCACGTCCCCGTCCAGCGGCGCGATCATCGGGGGCAGCACCGGGTCGATCCCGGCCAGCCGCGCGCTCTGCGCATCCGCCAGCCCCCGCGCGACCGTCATGCCCCGCAGGTTACGTCCTGCGCGTCCGCAAGATCACGGTGCCCGGGAACAGCCCGCCGCGCAGCGGGCTCCACTGCCCCCACGTCCTGGTGTGCCCCGCGGGCCACTCCGGCTCGACCACGTCGACCAGCTCGAAGCCCGAGGCCACCAGCGCCCGCACGTAGTCGCCCAGCGTCCGGTGGTGCTCCACGTACGTGGCGCGCCCGTCGTCGTCCACCTCGACGTACGGCGTCCGGTCGAAGTACGAGTGCGTCACGGTCAGCCCGGCCGGACCGGGGTCGTCCGGGAAGATCCACCTCATCGGGTGGTTCACCGCGAACACCCACGGCGCCCCCGGCCGCAGCACGCGGGCCACCTCGTCGAAGACCGACGCCACGTCCGCCACGAACGGCACCGCGCCGAACGCCGAGCAGGCCGCGTCGAAGCTCGCGTCCGCGAACGGCAGCTGGTCCGCGCTCGCCTGCACCAGCGGCACGGCGATCCCGGTCCGCCCGGCCGCCGCCACCGCGTGCCGCAGCATCCCCGCCGAGATGTCCAGCCCGACCGGCTCGGCGCCCTGCGCGGCCAGCCAGCGGGAGCACGGGGCCGACCCGCAACCGATCTCCAGCACCCGCTTGCCGGTCACCTGACCGAGGTAACGGGCCTCGGATTCGCGCACTCCCTCGGGACACCAGACGAAGTCCGCGGCCCCCAGGAAATCACCGTGCTGGGCGTGGTAGTCGTCCGCATCGGCGTCCCACCAGAGCCGATTGGCGGAGCGGGACTCCTCCGCGTCGGCGAACCGCTGGGCCACTCCGGTGGTGCCGAGCGCGCGCTCCGCGCTCACGTGCTGGTCGGACACACTGCTCCTTCTCGGGGACCATTTGCCCGGTGGTCTCGGGGCCGCGTACGATACCGGCGCGTAGTGGGTTCGCGCTGCCCGTGATCGGTGAACACTCTGGGAGTCGGTCTCCGCGGTCGGGCGTGCCCGATGCGACAGCGTTCCACCCGCAGGTCAGACAACCCCAATCCGTACCGGAGCCACCTACCTAATGTCCACCGACACCACCACTGTCCCGGCTGCCGTCGCGCCGAAGCAGGTCGCTATCAACGATATCGGGACGGAGGAGGACTTCCTCGCCGCTATCGACAAGACCATCAAGTACTTCAACGATGGCGATATCGTCGAGGGCACGATCGTCAAGGTCGACCGGGACGAGGTCCTGCTCGACATCGGCTACAAGACCGAGGGCGTCATCCCCTCGCGCGAGTTGTCGATCAAGCACGACGTGGACCCCAACGAGGTCGTCAAGGTCGGCGACGAGGTTGAGGCCCTTGTTCTCCAGAAGGAGGACAAGGAGGGGCGTCTGATCCTGTCGAAGAAGCGCGCCCAGTACGAGCGCGCCTGGGGCACCATCGAGGCCCTCAAGGAGAAGGACGAGCCCGTCAAGGGCACCGTCATCGAGGTCGTCAAGGGCGGCCTCATCCTGGACATCGGCCTCCGGGGCTTCCTCCCGGCCTCGCTCGTCGAGATGCGCCGCGTCCGCGACCTGCAGCCGTACGTCGGCCGCGAGCTCGAAGCCAAGATCATCGAGCTGGACAAGAACCGCAACAACGTGGTCCTGTCCCGCCGCGCCTGGCTGGAGCAGACGCAGTCCGAGGTCCGCAGCGAGTTCCTCAACCAGCTGCAGAAGGGCCAGGTCCGCAAGGGCGTCGTGTCCTCCATCGTCAACTTCGGCGCCTTCGTGGACCTGGGTGGCGTGGACGGCCTCGTGCACGTCTCCGAGCTCTCCTGGAAGCACATCGACCACCCCTCCGAGGTCGTCGAGGTCGGCCAGGAGGTCACGGTCGAGGTCCTGGACGTCGACATGGAGCGCGAGCGCGTCTCCCTGTCGCTGAAGGCGACCCAGGAAGACCCGTGGCGCCAGTTCGCCCGCACCCACGCGATCGGCCAGATCGTGCCGGGCAAGGTCACCAAGCTGGTTCCGTTCGGCGCGTTCGTCCGCGTGGACGAGGGCATCGAGGGCCTGGTCCACATCTCCGAGCTGGCCGAGCGCCACGTGGAGATCCCGGAGCAGGTCGTGCAGGTCGGCGACGACGTCATGGTCAAGGTCATCGACATCGACCTGGACCGCCGCCGGATCTCGCTGTCGCTCAAGCAGGCCAACGAGGGCTTCACGGTCGACTCCGAGTTCGACCCGACCCAGTACGGCATGGCCGCCGAGTACGACGACCAGGGGAACTACATCTACCCCGAGGGCTTCGACCCGGAGACCCAGGAGTGGCAGGAAGGCTTCGACAAGCAGCGCGAGGAGTGGGAGCGGCAGTACGCCGAGGCCCACACGCGCTACGAGGCCCACATGAAGCAGGTCGCCAAGGCCGCCGCCGCCGAGGAAGAGGCCGCGGGCGAGACCAACTACTCGTCCGGTGGCGACGCCCCGGCCGCGTCGTCGGGTGGCGCTCCGGCTCAGGCCGGCGGCACGCTGGCCAGCGACGAGCAGCTCGCGGCGCTCCGCGAGAAGCTGTCGGGCGGCATGTGAGACGACGCGTCAGCGCGTCTTC
>NZ_JBQGCX010000485.1:0-3615 GCF_052038725.1 Actinosynnema sp. | reverse complement strand
CCGCCGAGCGCGGTCAGCCGCACCCGCGCCGCCGTCGCGCGGGCGCCGGGCACCCCGCCCAGGAGCTCCACCACCCCGGTCAGCGCCCGCTCCCGGACCCCGCCGGACGTGCGCACCGCCAGCGCGCCCACCCGCACCCCTCCTCACCACCTCGAAAGCCGGTTCCGAGGCTAGTGAGCGATCACCGGGGGACCAGGGACCAAAGTCCCTTACCGTTCGGGTCGCACCCCGCCGACCACGGCGAACGCGCCCGAGGACCTGCGGTGAGGCGAAGCCGGGCTCACGCCGGGTCCGCGTCGACCTCCGCCGCCGACACCGCCGCCCACAGCTCGTCGCCCGGCCGCAGCCGCAGCGACGCCACCACCGACGCGGTCACCTCCGCCACCAGCGGCACGACCCCGTCCAGCCGCACCCGCGTCGAGTGCCCCTGCTGCTCCAGCCCGACGACCCGCACCGGCCAGGCGTTGCGCGGCCCGTCCGCGGGCCGCTCCCCGTACAGCCCCACCGAGCCCGGCGCGAACGCCACGAACACCTCGCCGCGCAGCTCCTCGCCGATCGCGACCACCCCGCCGCCGTCCAGCTCGACCGAGCCGCCGCGCGCCGTCCCCCTGAGCAGGTTCAGCCCGACCAGCGCCGCCACGTAGTCCGTGCGCGGCCGGGCCGCCACCTCCTCGGGCGACCCCTCCTGCACCACCCGGCCCGCCTCCAGCACCACCAGCCGGTCGGCCAGCACCATCGCGTCCAGCGGGTCGTGCGTCACCAGCAGCGTCCGGCCCCGGAACCCGCCCAGGTGCTCGCCGAGGTCGGCGCGCACCCGCAGCCGCGTCCCGGCGTCCATGGCCGCCATCGGCTCGTCCAGCAGCAGCAGCCCCGGCGAGGTCGCCAGCGCCCGCGCCAGCGCGACCCGCTGCGCCTGCCCGCCGGACAGCGCGCCCGGCCGGGCCGCCGCGTGCTCGCCGAGCCCGACCCGCTCCAGCCAGCCCAGCGCCGTCGCCCGCGCCTCGGCCTTGCGCACCCCTCGCGAGCGCAACCCGAACGCCACGTTCTCCAGCGCCGACATGTGCCGGAACAGCAGGTAGTCCTGGAACACCACGCCGACCGGCCGCCGCTCCACCGGCAGCCGGTCCCAGGGGTCGCCGTCGACCCGCACGTGCCCGCCGGTCAGCGGCACCAGCCCGGCCAGCGCGCGCAGCGCCGTCGACTTGCCCGCCCCGTTGGGCCCGAGCAGCGCCACGACCTCGCCGCGCTCGATCCGCAGCGCCGCGTCCAGCTCGAAGCCGTCCCGGCTGACCACCAGCCGCGCGTCCAGCGTCACGCGGTGATCCACCGTTCCCGCAGGGCGGCCAGCAGGGCCACCGACACCACCAGCAGCAGCACGCTCAGCACGATCGCCGCGTCCGGGTCGGTCTCCAGCGCCAGGTACACCGACAGCGGCATGGTCGCGGTCCGGCCGGGGAAGTTGCCCGCGAACGTGATCGTCGCCCCGAACTCGCCCAGCGCCCGCGCCCAGCACAGCACCGCGCCCGCGACCACGCCGGGCAGCACCGACGGCAGGGTGACCCGGCGGAACACCGTCCACCGGGACGCCCCGAGCGTGGCCGCCGCCTCCTCGTAGCGCGGGTCGGCCCCGCGCAGCGCGCCCTCCACCGACACCACCAGGAACGGCATGGCCACGAACGCCTCGGCCACGACCACGCCCGCCGTGGTGAACGGCAGCGACACCCCGAACCAGGCGTCCAGGTACTGCCCGACCAGCCCCCGGCGGCCCAGCACGTACAGCAGCGCCACCCCGCCCACCACCGGCGGCAGCACCATCGGCACCGTCACCAGCGCGCGCAGCACGCCCCTGCCGGGGACGCGCGTGCGGGCCAGCAGCCACGCCAGCGGCACCCCCAGCAGCAGGCACACCAGCGTCGCGAGCGACGCGCACAGCAGCGACAGCCGCAGCGCCTGCCCGACGAGGGGCGCCGCCAGCAGCTCGCCGAGCCGGTCCCACGGGGTGCGCAGCAGCATCCCGAGCAGCGGGACCAGCAGGAAGGCCACGCCCACCGCCGCGGGCAGCAGCAGGACCAGCGGCGGTCGGCGCGTCACGGCGCGTCGAAGCCCGCGGCGGACAGGACCTTCTTGCCGCTCTCGGAGAGCACGAACTCCCGGAACGCCCGGCCGCCCGCGGCGTTGGGGGCCTTGGCGAGCACGGCGATCGGGTAGTCGTTCACGGCCTCGTCGGCCTCGGCGAACGCGATGCCCTCCACGTCCGCGCCCGCCGCCCGCACGTCCGTGCGGTAGACCAGCGCGGCGTCGACCTCGCCGAGGCGCACCTTGGTCAGCACGGCCTTGACGTCCTGCTCCAGCGTGTCGGCCTCGGGCGTGACGGCCGCGGCCTCGAACACCTTCTTGGACGCGGCCCCGCACGGCACCTGCTCGGCGCACAGGGCGATCTTCAGGTCGTCCTTGCCGAAGTCCGCCAGCCCGGTGATCTTGCCGGGGTTGCCCTCGGGCACGGCGATCTGCAGCCGGTTGCGCACGAACGTGGTGGGCGTGTCGGTCACCAGGCCAGTGTCGGTGACCTGCTTCATGTTCGCCGGGGCCGCCGAGGCGAACAGGTCGGCGGGCGCGCCCTGGTTCAGCTGCTGGGCCAGGCCCGAGCTGCCGCCGAAGTTGAAGGTGACCTTCGAGCCGGGGTTGGCGGCCTCGAAGTCCTTGCCCAACCGGGTGAACGTCTCGTTCAGCGAGGCGGCGGCGAAGACGGTGACCTCGCCGAGCGGGGCGGCGGCCGAGCCGGGCTCGGCGGGCGCGGGCTCGTCGGACGGGGAGCAGCCTGCCAGCGCGAGCGCGGCGGCGGACAGGGCGGACAGGACGCGCAGGCGGGGACGGGTGCGCACGGGTGTCAGACCTCCGGGATCTCTACCACGACGTGGGTCGACTTGATGGAGGCCACGGCCACCGACCCGACCTCCAGGCCCAGCTCCTCGGCGGAGTCGCTGCTCATCCGCGACACCACGCGGAACGGGCCCGCCTGCCTCTCCACCTGCGCCATGACGCCGTCCTTGACGACGCGGGTGACGATGCCGCGCATCCGGTTGCGGGCCGAGGTCGTGATCGGCCCGCCCGCCTCCGGGTTCTCGGCGGCGCGCTGCGCGAACGCGGCCAGCTCGGCGCCCTCGACGCCCCTGCGCCCGCTGTCGAGCTGGACCGAGGACAGCCGTCCCTGGTCGATCCACCGGCGCACGGTGTCGTCGCTCACCCCGAGCAGGGCGGCTGCTTCGCTGATCCGCAAATTCGGCACGGGGCGGAGTGTAATGCCGCAGAATCGGGTGATTGACAGCCTGTTGGCGGCTTTTGCGGAAGTGTCACAGCCCCTGTGGTGCGGGGTGTGCTGCCGGGGGGCGCGCGGTCCAGCAGGCACGTGCGGGACGTGTGCGCGCTGACCGTCTCGCGGGTCGGCGCGCTGCCCGCTCCCGTGCCCGCGACGCCCCGGTGGCGCTCGTCGCCCCTCCGGCCCGGTCCCGTTCGGCCCGGCCGCGCGCCAGGGCCAGTCGCGTCCCGGTCAGTCGCGTCCGGGCCAGTCGCGTCCGGGCCAGTCGCGTCCGGGTCAGTCGCGTCCGGGTCAGTCGC
>NZ_JBQGCX010000484.1:0-2618 GCF_052038725.1 Actinosynnema sp. | reverse complement strand
CGGCACAATGGGACCGTGACGACGGAGGACCGGACCGCGTTCGGCGAGTACCTGCGCGGCAGGCGGGCGGCGATGCCCGCGCCCGAGCAGACCGGGCGGCCCAGGACCTCGCGCAGGCGGGTGCCGGGGCTGCGCAGGCAGGAGTTGGCGGACCTCGCGGGCCTCTCCGTCGAGTACTGCACCCGCCTCGAACAGGGCCGCGCCACCCGCCCCTCCCGCGAGGTCCTCGCCGCCCTGGCGCGGGCCCTGCGGCTCACGACTCCCGCGCGGGACCACCTGTTCCGGCTCGCGGGCGAACCCGCCCCCGACCCCGGCTCACCGCACGAGGTCGTCCGCCCCGGCCTGCTGCGGGTGGTGCGCGCGCTGGGCGACTCGGCGCCCGTGACGGTGCACGACGGCCGCCTGGACCTGCTGGCCCACAACGACGCCGCCGCCGAACTCCTGCGCCCGGTGTCCGCCACCGGGCCGTTCGCGCGCAACCTCGCCTACCAGGCGTTCACCGCCGAGGGCCGGTCGGAGCTGCTCGACGCGGAGGGCGTCGCGCTGCTCGCCCGCGTGGCCGCCGGGGAGCTGCGCGCGGCGCTGAGCCGCTACCCCGGCGACGCCTACCTGGCGGCGCTGCACGCCGAGCTGACCGCGACCAGCGCGGACTTCCGGACGCACTGGGCGCGGGCGGAGGTGGGCGACTGGCGGTCGGCGGTCAAGCGGATGCGCCACCCCGAGCTGGGGTGGCGGCACTTCGACCTGGAGCTGCTGCACGACCCCGAGCGCGACCACTGGGTCGTGCTCTACGCGCCCCGCGACGACGCGCCCTAGCCCTCCCCCGCCACGGGTCGACGCGCAGGCGGTCGATCAGGTCGAGCACGGCGGCGTGGAAGGTCTCCGGCTCCAGGTCCGGGTGCGCGAGCGCGGTGAGCACGAGGCCCCGCGGCGTCGCCGCCACCGCGAGCCCTGCGGTGCGCCCGCCGACGCACGGGGCCAGGCGCCCGGCCAGGTGCTCGTGGTAGGCGTGGAACACGGGCCGCAGCGCCGGCACGTGGTCCGCCGCCGGCCTCGGCAGCTCCTCCGGCGGCCCGGCCGCCGCCGTGGCGGTGAGCCGGTCGTCCACCACCTGGAGCGCCCGCTCGAACATCGACCGGCGCAGGTCCTCGATCGAGGCGAAGTCGGCGGGTCACCGACGCGAGCGAGGCGCGGGCGGTCAGGGCGCGTCCACCGGCCCACCCCACGTCCGGGCGTCCTCGCGCGGCGGGAGGCGCTGCGTGATCAGGTCGAACAGGTGCGTCAGCGGCTGCCCGACCTCGCGGCCGAACGCGGTCAGCCCGTAGGTCACCTGCGGCGGGGTGGTGGGCTCGACGCGCCGCCACACCAGGCCGTCCTCGACCAGCACGCGCAGGGTCTGCGAGAGCATCTTCTCGCTGACCCCCCGGATGCTGTCGCGCAGCTCGAAGGACCTGAGGTCGTTGCTCCGCAAGGAGATCAGCACCCAGATGCCCCACCGGCTGGTCACGTGGTCGACCATGTCCCGCGCCGGGCAGTCGGTGTGAAACACGTCATACCGGGCCCCGGAACCACCCTGCGCCAACTGCGAGCCTCCCGCCACGTCCTGAACTTACCCCGAGGTGCGTCCTTACCAAAAGTAAGTTCCGGCTCCTAGCGTCCCGTCTCTCACTGAAGAGCACGCTGTGACGAGGAGTTCTCCATGATCGTGGTGACCGGCGCGACCGGGAACATCGGAACCCCGCTGGTGCGGGCGCTCACCGGCGCGGGCAGGCGGGTGACGGCGGTGTCGCGCCACCAGGCGCAGGCGCCGGACGGGGCGGTGCACGCGGTGGCCGACCTCGCGGACCCGGCGAGCCTGGCCCCGCTGCTGGACGGGGCGGAGTCGCTGTTCCTGCTGCTGTCCGGCGACCTGCACGCCCTGGGCGCCAACCCCGTCGACCTGGTCGACCTGGCCGCGCGCAGCGGGGTGCGCAAGGTCGTGCTGCTCTCGACGCTGGGCGTGGTGACCAGGCCGTTCGGCAGGACCCGGATCGCGATGCGCGAGCTGGAGGACGCCCTGCGCGGCTCCGGTCTCGAGCAGGTGGTCCTGCGGCCGGGCGGGTTCGCCTCGAACGCCCTGTGGTGGGCCGAGTCCGTCCGGGCGCAGCGGCTCGTGGTCGCCCCGTTCGGCGACGTGGGCGTGCCGGTGATCGACCCGGCGGACATCGCCGAGGTCGCGGCGGCCTGCCTGCTGGACGAGACCTGGAACGGGTCGGCGCTGGAGCTGACCGGCCCCGAGGTGATCACGCCCCGGCAGCAGGCCCGGGCCGTCGCGGACGCGCTGGGCGAGCCGGTGCGCTTCCACGAGCTGAGCCGCGCCGAGGCGAAGGAGGCCATGTCCCGGTCGATGCCGGGCGAGCTGGCCGACGACACCCTGGACATTCTCGGCTCCCCCAACGAGGCGGAGCTGCGGGTGAGCCCGGACGTGGAGCGCGTGCTGTCGCGGGCGCCGCGCGCGTTCGCCGAGTGGGCGGCGCGCAACGCCGCGGCGTTCCGCTGATCCCGGCGCGGGCCCGGGGGGGGGCGGAAGCCGCCCCCCGGCCGCCCGCGCCCCCGACCCGGGGGGCCGCCGGAGGGGG
>NZ_JBQGCX010000483.1:0-2601 GCF_052038725.1 Actinosynnema sp. | reverse complement strand
TGGCCGGGGTCGGCGTCGTGCGCCACCCGGAAACCGGCCCGGAGCGCGGACTCGAGCGAGTCCAGGACGTCTTCGCCCGCGAGCGCGGCGAGGAGCGCGAGGTCGACCTCGCGGCCCAGGACGGCGGCTTGGCGGAGGTGGGTCGCCGCGGGTTCCGGGAGGGCGGAGAGGCGGTGCAGGAGGACGTCCCGGACGCCGGCGGGGACGGTGCGCAGCGCCTCGTCGCCCTCGGTCGCCCACAGCTCGGCCAGTTCGTGGGCCAGGAACGGGTTGCCCGCGCTCCTGGTGTGGATGGATCTGGTCGCCCTCGGGGTCGGGGGGTGGTGGGTGGCGATCAGGTCCGACACCGCCCGCTCGTCCAGGCCGGAGAGGTAGAGGCGGGTCGGGGTGGCGCGGGCCAGGCGGGCCAGCGCGGCGGTGAGGGCGGGTGGGATGTCGGTGGCGCGGTGGGTGCTCACGACCAGGGTGGGGCCCGCCTCGGGCGGGAGGGCGGTGAGCAGGGCGAGGGTGTCCTCGTCGGCCTGGTGCAGGTCGTCCAGGACCAGGAGCGTGGGCGCGGACTCGGCCAGGTGGGCGGACAGGGCGCGGAGGGTGGTGAAGCGGGGGGTGCGGTCGGGTTCGGGCGGGAGGCCGAGGTGGGTGCGGAGCGCGGTCCACGGCCAGGCCGCCGGGGTTCCGGGGAGGTCGGGGCAGGTGGTGGTGGCGGTGGACCAGCCCTCGGCGCGCAGGTGGGCGGCCAGTGCCCCGGTCAGGGCGGATTTGCCGGAACCCGCGGCGCCCGAGACGAGGACGTGGTGGAGGCGGCGGGTGGCGACGGCCTCGGTGGCGGCACGGGTGAGGGTGGCCAGTTCTTGCTCGCGGCCGAACAGGGGCGGGGTGGTGGTTCGGGGCGGGGTGCGGGGTGGGAGGAGCAGGGCCGGGGACTGGGCGAGGATGTCGGCTTCCAGGGCGCGCAGGGGTTCGCCGGGGTCCACGCCCAGGTCGGCGCGGAGGGCGGACCTGGTGCGGCGCAGGGTTTCCAGGGCCTCGCCCTGGCGGCCGGTCCGGTAGAGGGCCAGCGCGAGCAGGTGGGCGGCGTGCTCGCGGTGCGGGTGGGACGCGGCGTGCGGGGTGAGGGGTGGGATGGCGTCCGCGGGGGCGCCCAGGGACAGGGCGGTCTCGGCCAGGCGTTCCACGGCCAAGAGGCGCAGCTCCTCCAGGGCGGTCGACTCGGCCAGCGCCCAGGGGCGGTCGGCGAACTCGGCGTACGCGGGGCCGCGCCAGAGGGCCAGGGCGGCGGTGAGCAGGGTCCGGGCTCGGGTGGGCGGGGCGGATGTGGCCTGGTGGACGGCGGACTCGAAGTGGTGGGCGTCGGTGTTGTCGGTGCGCAGCGCGTAGCCGTTCGCGACCGTGACCAGCAGGTGGGGCGGGGTGCGGGGTGGGCGGTCCGGTTCCAGGGCCTTGCGCAGGTCGCCGACGAAGGTCTGGACGGCGCCGCGCGCGCTCGGGGGCGGGGTGTCGTCCCAGAGGTCGGCGACCAGGGTGTCCAGGGGGACGGTCCGGCCGCGCGCGACCAGCAGCCTGGCCAGCACCGCGCGGTGGCGGGGGCCCTTGAGGTCTGCGGGTCCGCGGTCCAGATCTGCCTGGAGCGGGCCCAGCACGGCGAAGCTCACCATCGGTGGACAACCTAGCGCCGGGGTCGGGGGTGTGGCGGGTGGCGCTGATCGCGTGCTGATCCGGTGGTGCTGATCGGGGTGGGCGACGGTGGAGGGGCATTCGACAGCGAGTGGTTGAGGAGTCGGCGAGATGGTTCTTCCGGGGTTCACCGAGCAGCGGGTCGCGGTGGCGGAGGGTGTGCGGTTGCACGTTGCGGTGGGTGGGGCGGGGAGTCCCGTGGTGCTGCTGCACGGGTTCCCGCAGACGCACCTGATGTGGCGGCACGTCGCGGCCGACCTCGCCGCGGATCACACGGTGATCTGCCCTGACCTGCGGGGGTACGGGGCCAGTGACAAGCCCGCCGACGACGGGGAGAACTACTCGAAGCGGGTGATGGCGCGGGACGTGGTGGCGCTGGCCCGCGAGCTGGGGCACGAGCGGGTCGCGGTGGTGGGGCACGACCGGGGTGCGCTGGTCGGGATCAGGGCCGGGTTGGACCACCCGGACGTGGTCACCCACCTCGGGGTGCTGGACGTGCTGCCGACGGTGGAGTCGTGGGAGGTGCTGCGGGGGCGGGGTGCGGCGGTGGGGTTCCACCTGTTCCTGATGGCGCAGCGGCCGGGGCTGGCCGAGGCGATGATCAGCGGGGCGGCGGACGAGTTCTTCGGGCACTTCCTGGACGTGTGGGCGAACGACCCCGCGGCGATCCCGGCCGACGTGCGCGCCGAGTACCTGCGGGCCAGCCGGGAGGCGGTGCCGTCGATCGTGGCGGACTACCGGGCCACGGCGGGGGTGGACGTGGCGCACGACGAGGCGGACCGGGCGGCCGGGCGGCGGCTGCGGATGCCGGTCGGGGTGGTGCAGCAGGACTGGGGGGCGGAGCTCGGGTTCGACGCGGCGGGGGTGTGGCGGGGGTGGGCGGAGGACTTGGAGCACCGGACCGTGCGGTGCGGGCACTTCATGGCG
>NZ_JBQGCX010000482.1:0-2615 GCF_052038725.1 Actinosynnema sp. | reverse complement strand
CCGGGATCCCGCGCCGCACCAGCTCATCCACCACCGCGTTGCGCCGCTCCTCGGTGACACCGGGCATCCGGAACATCGCCATGTAGCTCGGGTTGCGGTCGCTGCGCGGGTCGACGGTCTGCGGCACGACGCCGTCGATCCCCGCCAGCAGCGCGGACAGCACCGGCCAGCGGGCCTGCCTGGTCGCGATCTGCGAGTCCAGCCTGCCGAGCTGGGCGCGCAGCACGGCGGCGGAGAACTCGTTCATCCGGAAGTTCGAGCCCGAGGTGAGGTGGAAGTAGCCGCGGTCGCCCTTGGGCCTGCCGCAGCTGTGCAGGACGAACGCCTTCTCCCACTGGGCCTGGTCGGCGAACAGCACGGCCCCGCCCTCGCCCGCCGTCATCAGCTTGCCGTTCTGGAAGCTGAACGTGGCGATCGACCCGAGCTCGCCGACCCGCTTGCCGCGCCAGTGGGCGCCGTGCGCGTGGGCGGCGTCCTGCACGACCGGCACGCCGGTGCTCGCGGACAGCTTGTCGAGCCGGTCCATGTCGGCGAACTGGCCCGCCATGTGCACGGGCATGATCGCCGAGGTGCGGGAGGTGACGGCGTCCTCGGCGGCGGCGACGTCCAGGCAGTAGGTGTCGGGGTCGACGTCCACGGGCACGGCGACCGCGCCGAGGCGCTGCACGGCCTGCGAGGACGAGATGAACGTGAAGGCGGGCACGATCACCTCCGTGCCGGGGCCCACGTCGAGCACCTGGAGGGCCAGCTCCAGCGCGTGCGTGCCGTTGGTGACGGCGAGCGCGTGGCCCGCGCCGTGGTACTCGGCGAACTCGCGCTCGAACTCGTCGACCTCGCTGCCGCCGACCCGCCACCACTGGCCCTGGTCCAGCGCGCGCAGCAGGGCCGCGCGCTCGGCGTCGTCGTGCTGCGGCCAGGCCGGGAAGTCGATTCCTGCGTCCGGAGAACTGCCCATGAGCCCCTGTCCCGTCGTTCGCGGAAATGGCGCGGGGGAATTCACCGCGGCCGGCTTTCGGAATTCGACGCTACCGATTCCGCAGATCCCGACCAACCCCCTTGACCTCCCCCTAATCCCCCCTGTTCCCAGGCCATCACCGCAGCACGCGGGCACGGCGGCGCGGTCGTGCGCACAATTGGATGAACGGGAACCGGGGTGTCCGCACGCCCCGGTGACGCTTTCGGGGAAAGGCGTCCGGCGCGGGCGAGCTGCCGCGCGCTCGCGGCCCCTCACCCCGCAGTGCTCGATCTTGTGGTCGGAGCACCCCGCGAACACCACTACGATCACCCCATGGTGGCTCTGATCGTCGCGGTGGTGCTGCTCGTCGTCTTCCTGGTGCAGCTCAAGCGGGAGCCCAGACGACTGGGCAACGGCGTGTACCTGCTGATGAGCCTGGCGTTCCTCGCGCTCTGGCTGCTCACCCTGGCCGAACCGCAGACCAGGGTGCTGGTGGTCGGCGCCGTGGTGCTGATCGCCCCGGTGTTCGTCGTCGTGATCGCGCTCTTCCTGATCGCCAACGGCGTGACCCTGTTGCGGCGCGAGGGTTTCAAGCCGGGCAACGCCCTCTCCTTCGGCGCGGGCACGGCCATCCTGGGCGTGGTGGGCGGTCTGCTCCTGGTCCTGCTGTCCGCGCTGCGCGAGGGCTCCCCCGAGCCGTGGGTGCTGGCGGCGGCCGGTTCGCTGTTCCTGCTCGCGGGCTACCTCGGCTTCGCCTTCACCCTCTTCCTGCTCTACTCGGTGCTCTACGGCCGCGTCCGCAAGCGCACCGGCCACACCGCCATCGTCGTCCTGGGCGCGGGCGTCCCCGGAGGCCGCGTCACCCCGCTCCTCGCGGGCCGCCTGGACCGCGCGCTGAAGCTCTACCGCCGCGCCGCGGCCAAGGGCGCTTCCCCCCTGGTGGTCGCCTCCGGCGGCCAGGGCCACGACGAGCCCGCCTCCGAGGCCGAGGTCATGGCGAACTACCTGCGCGAGCGCGGCAGCCCGGACGAGGCGCTCCTGGAGGAGCGCGAGTCCACCTCCACCTGGGAGAACCTCCGCCTCTCCTCCGCCCTGCTCGCCGAGCGCGGCGTCACCGGCAGGCTCCTCGTGGTCACCAGCAGCTACCACGTCCCCCGAGCCGCGATCCTGTCCCGCCGCGCGGGCCTGAAGGCGGACGTCCGGGGCGGTCGCACCGCCTGGTACTTCGTCCCGAACGCCTTCCTCCGCGAGTTCGCCGCGCTCCTGGTCCAGTACCGCGCCCTCAACGCCCTGGCCGCCTGCACCGCGCTGTCCGTCTTCCCGCTGCTGGCCTACGGCGTCTGAGCGCGCCCGGACGCCGTCACAGGTCCAGCGGCGCCGACCCGAAGGCCACGTTGAACCGGTCGCACCACACCACGACGCTGCGCAGCCCCGACAGGTCCGCGTCCTCCGGGATCGGGTAGTTCTGGTTGCCGTCGGTGGCCTTCATGGGGCCGAGCGGCAGGTAGCGCCCGTCGTCGTACTTGCCCCACTCGCCGCCCGCGGTCGCGTCGGAGAGCCAGATGTGCAGGTCGGGCCCGTCCGAGGTGGAGAACCCCTCCAGCCGCAGCACGCGCGCGGCCCCGTTGCGCAGCACGGTGGCGGTGCCCCGCGTCTCGTG
>NZ_JBQGCX010000481.1:0-1583 GCF_052038725.1 Actinosynnema sp. | reverse complement strand
CCCGGCGCCTACGCCGCGGGTGGCGTCCGCCGCTCGACCGAGCCCGACGGCCCCTCCCACGGGCTCCGCAGCCCCCGAGCCGCCCGCGGGTCCCGTGCCGGGTCGTCCCCGGCCTCCTCCTCGGGCCCCGCCACCCCGCCGAGCAGCCCGAGGGGGTCGGCGGTCACCCGGCCGCCCACCACGGTCGCCACCACCCGGTGCCGGAACGCCAGCCCCGCGAACGGCGTGTTCGCCACCCCGCCCCGCAGCTCCTCCGGCCGCACCTCCCACTCCGCGTCCGGGTCGACCAGCGCGAACGTCGCGGGCTCGCCCGGCTCCAGCGGCCGTCCCGCGCCCGCCAGCACGGCGATCCGCGCGGGCGCGTGCGACATCACCCGCGCGATCAGCTCCCAGTCCCCGTCCAGCACGTCGGCGACCACGGCCAGCGCCGTCTCCAGCCCGACCGCCCCGAACGGCGCCGCGCACCAGTCCCGCGCCTTCGCGCTCGCCGGGTGCGGCGCGTGGTCGGTCGACACCGCGTCGATCGTGCCGTCCCGCAGCCCCTCCCGCAGCGCCTCCACGTCGGCCGCCGACCGCAGCGGCGGGTTCACCTTGAACCGGGTGTCCCCGCCGCGCACCGCCCGGTCGTCGAGCAGCAGGTGGTGCGGCGTGACCTCGGCGGTCACCGACCAGCCCTGCGACTTGGCCCACCGCACGATCTCCACCGACCGCGCGGTCGACACGTGGCTCACGTGCAGCGCCGCCCCGGTCTCGGCGGCCAGCAGCACGTCCCGCGCGATCACCGCCTCCTCGCCGACCCCCGGCCACGGCGGCAGCCTGGTCTGCTTCGCGGCCTCACCGGCGTTGACCTGCCCGCCGCCCGCCAGCGCCTCGGACTGCGCGTGCTGCGCCACGACCGCGCCCGCCGCCCTCGCCGCCACCATCGCCCGCCGCAGCAGCCCGGCGTCGTCCAGGCAGTTCGCGTCGTCGGAGAACACCCGCACCCCGGCCTGGGCCATCTCCGCGATCGGCGCGAGCCGCTGCCCGGCGAGCCCGACCGTGAGCGCCCCCGCCGGGTGCACCCGGCACGCCCGGATCCCGCGCCCCAGCGCCCGCACCCGCGCGACGCTGTCGGTCACGGGCGTGCGGTTGGGCATCGCGACGACGTCCGAGTACCCGCCGTGCGCGGCGGCCACCGCGTCCGCGTCGCCCGCCGCGCGCAGGTGCGCCCGCAGGTCCACCAGCGCGGGCACCGCGATCAGCCCGCCGAGGTCGATCCTGGGCGCGCAGAACGGCTCGACCAGCACCCCCTCGTGCACCGCCAGCGCGGACGGCTCGCCACCGAGCACCCGGATCCCGTGCAGTTCGATCACGCCGACACCCTCCCCACCCCGTGGACCCGGTCGACGGCGAGCGGCGACACCGGTCCGGAACGGGCGCCGTGCGAGCGACTTCGACTTGGTGAGCGAGTCTCCCTTTCGCAGCAGGGTGACCGCGTCAGAGCCTGCACCGGCATCGTATGGCATGGGAGCCTCCTATCCGGCACTCGAAACTTGATCGCCGATCGGATCGATGACCGGCAGCGGCGGCTTGACGCTGCTTCC
>NZ_JBQGCX010000480.1:0-3008 GCF_052038725.1 Actinosynnema sp. | reverse complement strand
CGCCCAGGTCGAAGAAGTTGTCGCCCAGCCCCACCCGCTCGGCGCCGGTGACCTCCGCCCACACCGCGGCCAGCGTCCGCTCGACGGCGGTGCCCGGCGGGACGTGCTCGGCGCGGGTGCGGGCTCCGCCCGCCTCCACGGCGGCGAGCGCGGCCCGGTCGACCTTGCCGTTGGTGGTGAGCGGCAGCCGCTCGTGCCGCACGAACAGCGCGGGCACCATGTGCTCGGGCAGGCGCTCGCGCAGCCGCTCCCGCAGCGCGGACGGGTCGAGCGCGCCGCCGGTGAGCACGACGTGGCCGACCAGGCGGGCGCCCTGCGGGCCGGGCTTGGCGACCACGGCGGCGTCGGCGACCTGGGCGCAGCCGCGCAGGGCGCTCTCGATCTCGCCGGGCTCGACCCGGAAGCCCCGGATCTTGACCTGGTCGTCGGCGCGGCCCACGTAGGACAGCTGCCCGTCCGGCAGGACCCGCACCAGGTCGCCGGTGCGGTAGGCGCGCCGCCCGCCGAGGACGCCGCGCGGGAAGCGCTCGGCGGTCAGCTCGGGCCGGTTGCGGTAGCCGCGCGCCACGCCGTCGCCGGTGATGTGCAGCTCGCCGACCGTGCCGACCGGCACCAGGCGGCCGTGCCGGTCCAGCACCACGCCGTGCTGGCCGGGCAGGGGGCGGCCGATGGGCGAGCGGTCGCCGTGCCGGTCCCAGATGTCGTCGTCGGTGATCAGCCGGTGGGTGACGTGGACGGTGGTCTCGGTGATGCCGTACATGTTGACCAGCGCGGGCTTGCGGCCGGGCGCGTCGAACCAGTCGCGGTAGTCGTGGGTGTCGAAGGCGTCGCCGCCGAACACGACGGTGCGCAGCGCGAGGTCGTCGAAGGTGCGGCCGCGCTGGGCGAGGTGGGCGCGCAGGCCCTTGAAGGCGGCCGGGGTCTGGCTGAGCACGGTGACGCGCTCGTCGCGCAGCACCGCGTGCACGGCCTCGGGGTCGCGGGTCTGCTCGCCGGTGAGCACGACGGCGCGACCGCCGGTGGCCAGCGGGCCCCACAGCTCCCACACCGAGAAGTCGAAGGCGGCGGAGTGCATGAGGGACCACACGTCGCCGGGGCCGAAGTCGAAGCGCCGGTCGGCGGCGGCGAAGAGCCAGGCGACGTTGGCGTGGGTGATCTCGACGCCCTTGGGCGCGCCGGTGGAGCCGGAGGTGTAGATGACGTACGCCAGGTCCTCGCCGAGCACCGGGGTGGCGGCGGGGGCGGCGGGCGCGCCGGTGGACGGGTCGGTGGACGGGTCGGTGGACGGGTCGGCCGGGTCGAGCAGGGTGACGGGCAGGCCGTCGAGCGCGCCGCGACCGGTGTCGTCGGCGACGACCAGGTCCACGCCCGCGTCGGCGACGGTGAACTCCAGGCGCTTGCGCGGGTGGCGCGGGTCCAGCGGCAGGTACGCGGCGCCCCCCCGCCCCACCCCCACCAGCGCCACCCCGAGGTCCCCGGTGCGCTCCAGGCACACCCCGACCAGGCTCTCCCGGCCCGCGCCCAGCGCGCGCAGCCGGTTCGCGAGCGCGGTGGACGCGGCGTCGAGCTCGGCGTAGGTGAGCGAGCGCCCGCCGCCGGTGACGGCCACCGCGTGCGGGGTGGCGGCGACGTGGTCGGCCACCCGGTCCAGGACCAGCGCGGCCCGCCCGGTCTCCGAGCCCGCGACCGCCGGGCCGTCCGGGCCCAGCAGGAACTCGCGCTCGGCGTCGGTGAGCAGCGGCACCGAGCCGAGCCGGGCGTCGGGGCGCTCGAAGAACGCCCGCAGCACCGCGACGGTGTGCGCGGCCAGCCGGGCGATCGACCCCGGCTCGAACAGGTCCGGCCGGTAGACGAACGACAGCCGGTAGCCGTCGCCGCGCCTGGTCGCCTCCAGGGACAGGTCGAACTTGGCGCTGGTGAGCGCGATCGGGAACGGCCTGGCCACCGCGCCGCCGAGGGCGAACCCGTCGCCGCCGCCGGACTCGGCGTAGGAGAACAGGACCTGGAACAGCGGGTTGCGCGACAGGTCCCGCTCGGGGCTGAGCTCGTCGACGACCCGCTCGAACGGCAGGCCCTGGTGGCTCAGCGCCCCGAGCACGCGCTCCCTGGCCCGCTCCAGCACCTGCGCGCAGGTGGGGTCGCCGGACAGGTCGGCGCGCATGACCAGGGTGTTGACGAAGAACCCGACCAGGTCCTCGGTCTCGGCGCGGTCCCGGTTGGCGGTGATCGTGCCGATGGCGACGTCGTCCTGCCCGCTGTGGAAGCCGAGCGCGGCCTGGAAGGCGGCCATGACCGTGGTGAACGGGGTGGTGTCCGCGGCGCTGACGGCGGCGGCGAGGTCGGCGGGCAGGTCGACGACGTGCACGGCGCCTTCGTGGGAGCGCTCTCGTGGACGGGGGTGGTCGGTGGGCAGCTCCAGCGGGGTCAGGCCGGACAGGGCGGCGCGCCAGTGCGCCAGGTCGGCGCTCTCGTCGCAGGCGCGCTGCCAGGCCGCGTAGTCGGTGTACTCGATCGGGGTGGGTTTGAGCGGGGACGGCCGTCCGGCGAGGCGGGCCCGGTACAGCTCGCGCAGGTCGCGCACCAGCACGTCCAGGGACCAGCCGTCGGTGACGATGTGGTGGGCGGCCAGGACGAGCACGGGGTCGGCCCCGGCAGGCGCGACCAGGGTGGCGCGGAAGGCCGGTTCGGCGGCCAGGTCGAAGGGGCGGGTGGCGGCGGCGTGCACCGCCCCGGTGAGGTCGTCGGCGCGCCCGGCGGGCAGCTCGACGGTCGCCAGCGGCGCGCCGCGCGGCAGGATCCGCTGGTGCGGGACGCCGTCCTCGGCGGGGAACACCGCGCGCAGCTGCTCGTGCCGGGCGGTCAGGTCGTCCACCGCGCCCGCCAGGGCCTCGGCGTCGAGCGGGCCGGTGAGCCGCCACGCGGCGGGCAGCAGGTACTCGGTGCCGCCGGGGGCGAGCTGGTCCAGGAAGTACAGCCGCTGCTGCGCGGCCGACAGCGGCGCGGTCTGC
>NZ_JBQGCX010000479.1:0-2801 GCF_052038725.1 Actinosynnema sp. | reverse complement strand
GCCGGTCCACCACCGACGTCGCCTGGAACACCTCGGCGACGCAGGTCCGGACGGTGAGCCCGAAGTACAGCACGCCCTGGTCCTGGTCGTGCGTCAGCTCACCGCCGGGTCCCGGCGGCTGGGTGTCGAAGCGGGCGTGCGGCAGCGGTCCGGTGTAGCGGAAGCTGTTCCACCGCTGGGGGTGCAAGCCCTTCGCGGTGAAGATCCGCACCAGCCGGGTGGCCTGGTGCACCGCCACGACGTCCTCGGTGCGCCGCAGGTTGGCCTGCAGCACGGCGGGAGCGGGCGGCTGGGGAAGCCGAGACATTCGGGTCCAGGTGTTCGGGGGACGGGGGACCGTGCCGGTCGGGGGTGGGTGGTCGTGGTCGGGTTCCAGGGCGACCAGGCTGCCAGGTCGTCGGTCGGCCGGGCGATCGGGTGTCCGGGTGATCGGCCCAACGCCGCTCGGCCCGCCGGGCGAACCCCGCCGAACCCCCGCCGCCGAACCGCCTGCGCACCCCCGCTGACCGCGCCGACCACCGGTGGCCGGCTCCTCGGGACCAGGTTCCCAGGGGGTGCGCCATCGGGCGATCGGTCGTCCGCGTGATCGGTCGGTCGGGTGTTCGGGCAACAGGGTGATCGTGCGGCTGGCTGTTCGGCCGACAGGGCGTTTCGGCGGTCGGCCGCTCAACCGGCTGCGCGATCCGGCCGCCGCTCGGGCGTCCCGGTCCTCGGGGGTCCTGGTCCTCGGGAACCTGGCTGCTCGAACGACCCGGTTCACGGGTGCCTGGCCGGTCGGGGTTGGGCGGAGTGGGTTAGCCGGGGTCGAGGGGAGTGGGTGGTCGGCGCAGGCATCGGTGGTGCCCTGAGCGGTTGGTGATGAGTTGAGCAGTGGGTGATGAGTTGAGCAGTGGGTGGCGAGTTGAGCGGTCAGTGGTGAACTGGGCGGTCAGTGGTGAACTGGGCGGTCGGTAGTGGGGCGAGCGGTCGGTCGAGGGTTCAGCTGGTCGGCACTTCCGCCCGCCAGGCTGCCAGGTGATCGGCAAGTGGGCGAGCGAGTGCCCGCATGACTGGGGTTCCGGGGTTCGGGCTGCCGAGTGTTCGGAACACCGGCGTGTCGGTGATCACCCGCCGTGCTTCCCACCCGCGCCTTGCGGCCGGGTTCGGGCAGCGCGGCCGGGTCCGCCTAAGCGCTGCCGGGGTCGGTCGGTGGGGCCAGGTCCGCTCAACGCTGCCTCGCGCTGCCTCGCGTTGCCTCGCGCTGTTCCGCGCCGCCCCGCACGGCCGGGGCCGACCGCTCCGGCCGAATCCGCCCAGCTCAGACAGGGGTTCCGAGCTGGGCGGCCAGGGAGGTCACCTTGAACGGGTCCCCGCCCGCCAGCAGCCAGTCGCGCGGGGAGGCCGGCCTGCCCTCGACCGGGAGGTCCTCCTGCTCGGTGGTCATGAACCCGGCGATCACCAGCGCGGGCTGGTCCTCCGGCACCGACGCGAGCACCGCCTCCAACCCTGGGAGCACCCCGTTGCCCGCGAACTGCCAGGCGGGCAGCCGCCAGCTGCCCCGGTCCTTCCAGCCGACCAGCCTGCCCAGCCCCAGCCGGTGCCGGATGCGGCTGGTGTCCACGCCCAGCTGGGTCGCCGCGTCGGCCACGGTGATCGCCGAGTCGCGCAGCACCGCGTGCGCCACGATGCTGCGCGCCCTCGGCTTGTCGTCGTCCGGCGAGTGCGGGCTCAGGTCCAGGCCGACGTCCACCAGCGCGTCCCGCACGTCCGGAGTCAGGTAGCTCGCGGGCTCCGGGTGGGGCGGCGCCAACCGCTTCGCGGCGTCCGCCACGAGGTCGAGGAAGGCGTCGGGGGTGACGTGAAGGCCGGCTTTCGCCAAGACCGTCTCCAGCGCTGGACTCATGAGCACAGAGTATCCCGCGCGTGCGCTTCTGTGCGCTGCTGTCGCTCGAACGGTCGCCCCCGTCTACTCACCGTGCACGCACAGCAACTTTTGGTGCACATCCAGTAGCGGTGGGCTACCTGCTGTCGTGACCTGTCCCTCATCCGCCCGTTGACTACGATGCTTCGCGGAAACCAGTCGAGGGAGTGCCGTGGCAGTGGTGGAACGACCGGACAAGCGGCTGCTGGGCGTGTGGGCGGTGGCGGCCATCGCGCTGCTCGTCGTCGTCCACCAGCGCTCCAGCGAGGGCCTGCTCGACCTGCGGGTCTACCGCACGGGAGGAGAGGCCTGGCTGCGCGACCTCCGGCTGTACGCCGACGACTTCCCCAAGCCCCTGGACGGTCCGCCGTTCCCCTTCACCTACCCGCCGCTGGCCGCCGCGATCTTCAGCCTCTTCGCGCTGGTCCCGTTCCCCGCCGCGGTTCTGGTGTGGACGGCGCTCGGCCTGGTGCTGCTGCTGGTGGCGTGCGTCCTGTCCGCCTGGCACGTGTACGGGGACGCGCGCCGCGCGCTGCTCGTCGGTGTCGTCGTGTCCACCGGCGCGCTGGTGCTGGAACCGGTGTGGGCCACCTTCGACTTCGGCCAGATCAACCTGGTCATCATGGGCCTGGTCGCGCTGGACTGCCTGCTGCCGCGCACCCGCTGGCCCAGGGGCCTGCTGATCGGCTTCGCCGCCGCGATCAAGCTGACGCCCGCCGTGTTCGTGCTGTTCTTCCTGGCGCGCGGCAAGTGGAAGCCGGTCCTCACCGCCGTCGCGTCGTTCGTCGGGTTCGGACTCGTCGGCGCGGTCGTCGCGTTCGAGGACACCAAGCAGTACTGGTTCCACACCCTGCTCGACCCCGCGCGCATCGGCGAGCTCGGCTACGCGGGCAACCAGTCG
>NZ_JBQGCX010000478.1:0-2504 GCF_052038725.1 Actinosynnema sp. | reverse complement strand
CCGTTGCCGCTGGCCGCGCCGGGCAGGGCGCCGCCGATGGCCCCGGCCCCGCCGATGGCCGGAGCGGTGGTCGTGGCGCCACCGGCGCCGCTCGCCGCGCCGGGCAGCGCGCCCAGGCCCACGGGGGAGCCGAGGGCGGGGGCGGTGGTCGTCGTGGTGGTCGTGGTCGTCGCGCCCGGCACGGTCACGCCGTCGGGACCGGTGGTGCTGGTCGTGGTGGTCGTCGTGGTGGTGGTCGTTCCCGGCGTGCCCGGCATCGCCGCGCCCGGGGCGATCGAGCCGCCGTCCCAGCGGGTCATCGGCGCGCTCTGGCTGGGGGCCAGCGGGCTGGTGTAGGTGGGCAGCTTGCCGAGGTCGACGGTCTCGCCGGCGCTGACCTGGTCCTGCGCGTCGGCGTTGGCGCCGAGCACCTGGCCGAAGAGGCCGAGGGCCATCGAGATCTTCTGCAGCCACGGCAGCACCTGGGTCTCCAGGAAGGTGGCGTAGGCGGCGCTCGCGCCGCCGGTGAAGAACGACGCCGCCCGCAGCAGCGCGATCAGCGCCCTGACGAAGGTGATCACCTGGTCGGTGGTCTCCTTGCCCTCCTGGCACTTCTGCGCGGCTCCGCGGAGTTCTTCGGTATCCGCTCCGAGCAATGCCATCGTCCCCTCCTTCCGTCTGGTGCCCCGTGGGCCACTCCCGAGTCGTTGGCCACGACGCTAGGCAGCGCGAGGTCCGGCGGTCGAGGGTTCGGCGGGTGGAAGGTTCCTCCTGGCGCGGCGCTCACGGCCAGGCTTGAGCCCGGGAAATGCGGACGACCCGGCGCCCTCTGGGGGAGGCGCCGGGTCGTGACCGGGGTGGGGGAGCGTCAGCGGCTGACCTCGTCCTGGCGGTCGGCGTGCACGCACAGCACGCGACCCTGGTCGCCGAGCGACTCCGAGCAGGCGGTGGCGCTGGGCGCGAACGAGCCCGTCCAGTCGTTCTCGAAGGCGCGGCGGTCGGAGCCCTGCCAGTTCAGGCCCTGGATCATGGCGCTGATCGAGGAGACCACGCCGGCGACCTGCCCGGCGTGCTCGCCCATGTTCTGGCCCACGCTGCGGGCGTACTCGGTGTCCATTCCCTGCATGCTCGTGCTCATCGCGCCCTCCTGAGGCCTGGTCGGATGCTCCGGCGCTCCCGGCGGGAGACGCCTCACTCCCCGGCAGGCTAGGAAGGCGGACGGCGCGCGGCTAGGCCGTCGGGGGTGGAACCTTCCGCTGCGCGGCGGCCCGCTCGACCCGCTGGAGGTCGTCGACGGTGACGAGTCGGACCTCGGCGGTGCGCCGTCCGATCGCGAACCGCACGTTCTGGGCGCGACCGGTGCCCGCCCGGAAGGGGTCGTCGCGCGGTCCGAAGGCCAGCGCCGAGATCGAGCGGATGGCGTCGTCGACCCGCTGGGCGCGCTCGAGGTTCCAGGCGTAGCCGTGCCAGCCGAGCACGCGCTCGTAGATCTCGCGGTTCGAGGGCGGGCGCGGGTAGTCGTCGGTGCCGGCCAGCCACGGCTCGCACAGCGCGAGCGCGACGTACCACTCGCGGCTCAGCGGGGGCAGGCGCGGCGCGGGGGCGGTGGCGCCGTCGTCGTCCTCGTCGAGCTCGGGGCGGGGCACCTGGGACGGCGGCGGCGCGGTGCTCGTGGCGACGTCGACCACGATGGAGAGGTCGTCGTAGGTCTGCTCGGGGCCGACCCGCCCGCGCATCACGATCAGCTGGTTCTCGCCCTCGTCGAGCAGCAGCGACATGCCCTCGGTGATCGTCACCCGGCGCGCTCCGCCGGGGGCGTCGAACAGGCTGGAGACCTGGGTCTCGCCGGCGCCGTGCCAGCGCAGCCGGGCGATCTCCTCACCGACGATCAGCTCGCCCAGCACGCGCGAGACGTGCGGCGCGCAGCGGGGGAGGGCGATCGCGGTGACCCGGAGCGAGGTCTCGACGGAGTCGTCGGGCACGGCGTGGTCGGGAGAGCGCCCGAAGTAGAGCGTCTCGCCGGAGCCCAGGGTGACGGTGGGCAGACCCGATCCGCGCAGCGTCACTCGCAGCATGCGTCCATCCAAGCACACCGCGCGCCCGGGGTCCGGCGATCGAGCGGCTGCGGGTGCGGGGCGGGCGCGGCGCGGTCGCGGCTTCTCCGCTGTGGGCGAACAGGGCCCCGAAGCCCGTGGAACTGTCCGTCGCGAGGGCTAGTGTCGCTGACGTGAACCAGACATCCCGCTCAGCACCG
This sequence comes from Actinosynnema sp., assembly GCF_052038725.1. Taxonomy (NCBI): domain Bacteria; kingdom Bacillati; phylum Actinomycetota; class Actinomycetes; order Pseudonocardiales; family Pseudonocardiaceae; genus Actinosynnema; species Actinosynnema sp. The sequence continues at coordinate 271 of NZ_JBQGCX010000478.1, read as the reverse complement.
GTCGGCTCCGATCCGCAGATGAACGGCGCGGCCGGCTTCAACCCGTTGGACGACCACATCTACCAGCGCCTGCTGCGGGAGCGGATCGTCTTCCTCGGCTCCGAGGTGCGCGACCAGAACGCGAACGCGATCTGCGCGCAGCTGCTGCTGCTCTCGGCAGAGGACCCCGAGGCCGACATCTTCCTGCACATCAACTCGCCCGGTGGCTCGGTCGACGCGGGCATGGCCATCTACGACACGATGAACTACATCCCCAACGACGTCGCCACGG